>JBFGLK010000043.1:0-11102 GCA_041576195.1 Promineifilaceae bacterium (SeqCode) | reverse complement strand
TCCGGCCGGGCGAGTCATGGCCCGGCGTGATCGCCTTCGCCAGTGAGGCGTCGCCCTTCGGGCCGTGGGAGCCCATCGGCGAGATCGACCTGGCAGGGCAGCCACCAGGCGAGCACGACCTAGACCTGGTGACGCCGGCCTGGGCGCGGTACGTGCGCTTCGTCGTGCCCCTGGCGCCCGACGCGGAGTTCGTCCAACGCCCGTTGCCCGCGGTCTTGCGCGTCCGGGAGCGGCCCACGGGCGACGCCTATCGCTCCATCCTCGGCGAGTGGGGCTGGGAGAGCCGCCACGCCACGAGCGAGTGGCTCGCGCCGCCGGTCTATCGCCCGCTGGCGACGGGCGAAGATGCGGCGGACGATGCCGCGACTGCCGCCCCACTGACCGACCCGGCGGTCGACTGGGTCGCCCTCGGCGAAGATGAGGATTGGTTCGAGCTGAACGTGCCTGCCGATCAGAATACCGTCGAGTTGACGCTGGCCAACCAGCCCGCCGTGGATGCCGTCGTGGAGCTCTACGACGACGCCGGCGTGCTGGTCCCGCTGCGGCCGACAGACGAGGGGCTTAGCGCCGGCCGACGAACGTACGTGGCCGCCGTGACGCCCGGGGAGACGTACCGCGCACGCGTCTTTGAGCCGCCGCGCTCAGTGGTCTTCGCCTGGGACACGAGTGGCAGCGTCGCCCCCTTCCATCCTCAGGTCTATCAGGCCCTGGCGCGTTTCGCCGAAGGCGTGACACCCGGGCAGGAGGCCGTCAACCTGTGGCCGTTCGGCAGCGGCCTGATCCTGGACGGTTGGCAGGACGATGCGACGCTGTTGCTGCGCGGCTTGCAGGAGTATGACCGGGCGATCCAGTCAAGCGCGACGGCGGCGTCGCTCCTGGGCGTCGCCGAGGCCCTCGCGTCGCGTCAGGGCAAGCGGGCCGTCATCCTGGTCGGAGACATCGACCTGGCCACGCAGGTGCCGATGGCGTTATGGCGCGTGCTGGAGGCGGTACAGCCGAGCGTGTACACGCTGCGCGTCCTGGCCACCGGGCCGCGCGGCGAGACGGCGATGCGGCAGTGGTCGGCCGTGCGCGACGGCGACGCGCGCGAGGCACCGACCGTGAGCGAGCTCGAATTGGGCTTCGATCGCGCGGCGACCCGTCTGCGGCGACCCGCGCCGTACACCCTGGCGGCTCGCTACGCCTTTACGACGCCACCGGGACCAGGAACGCTGCGTGTGGTCAGCCAGCTCGTCGAGCGAGAGAACGCGACCGAGGCCGCCACGTTGGGCAACACGGCGGTCGAGATCATCCTCGATGCCTCTGGCAGCATGCTGGCGAACCTCGACGGACGGCGCCGGATCGACGTGGCGCGCGACACGTTACTCAACCTGACGCGGGAGACGTTGCCGCCCGGCACGCCGGTGGCGCTGCGGGCGTTCGGCCACGTCGAGGGCAACTATTCCTGCCGCACCGATCTCGTCGTGCCGCTGCAGCCGTTGGAGCCAGAGGCCATGGCGGACGTCATCGGCCGCATCGAGCCGAAGAACCTGGCAAACACGGCGATCGCCGCCTCGCTCCACCTGGCCGCGGACGATCTGGCGGGCGCGAATGGACGCAAGGTCATCCTGTTGCTGACGGACGGCGAGGAGACGTGCGACGGCGACCCGGCGGCCGCCATTCAGGCGTTGCGCGACGCCGGGCTGGATGTGCGGGTGAATATCGTCGGGTTTGCCATCGACGACGAGGCGCTTAAGGCGGAGTTCGCCACCTGGGCGGAGCTGGGAGGCGGCGCCTACTACGATGCCGGCAATGCGTCCGAGCTCGGCCGGGCGCTGAGTCAGGCGTTGCGCGCCCCCTTCCGCGTATTGACCGAGGCGGGCGAGGTCGTGGCGACCGGCTTGGTCAACGGCGATCCGGTGACCCTGGCTCCGGGCGTCTACCGCGTCGAGATCGATGCCGAGCCTACCCTGGTCTTCGATCCGGTTGCGGTGCCCGGCGACGACGAAACGGTGCTCACCGTCGGCGCCGGCTCAGGCCAAGGGGATCGATGAGCGCTCCCAGGGGCGAATGAAATCCTCCGGGGCGACGCCCAGGGCGTCGGCGAGACGGTTGATGTAGTTGAAGTAGCCGATAACCTGCGTGGCGTCGTGGATGGCCTGGTCGTTCAGCCCGTGCGCCCTCAGGGCGATGATGTCGTCTTCCCCGATCTGGTCGGGCGCCCGCGTCAGCTTCTCGGCAAAGGCGCAGAGCGCCCGGTCGGGCGCGCTCAGCGGCGCCAGGCGCCAATCCGCCGCGATCTGGTGGACGTGGCGATCGGCCGCCTCGTCGTCGGTCCAGCCGAAGTCGCGGGCGACCTCAGCCCGGAGGTCGTGGGCGTGGGCGCGGATTCAGTAGACGCAGCGGTTGGTCGCGGAGACGACGACGGCGAGCATCTCCCGCTGGGCCCGGCTCAGGGGGGAGGAGCCGAACATGACGGCGCTGTAGAAGGCCATGGACGTGTTCATGGCGCGCGGATTCTGGCTCATGATGGAGACAATGCCCCAGATCCGCCCGGCTCGTTTGAGGGCGGCCTCGTATTCGCGCCGTAAGAGGCCGCGGGCGCGCTCGAGCGGGATGACGGCGATGCGGGGCATGGTTAGCGGGGCGGGGCGGCGGGCGTGGCCGGCATGTCGCTAACCCTTGTCATACGGCTGGCCGATGGCCGCCGGCGGGATGGGCCGCCGCACCGTGGCCACGATGATCGTCAGCACGTAGGGGGCCATCTGCAGGAACTCAGCCGGTATCTGGGGCATCAACGTCTGGAATCGGATCTGCAGGGCGTTGGCCAGGCCGAATAACAGCGCGGCGCCAAAGGCGCCGAACGGGGTCCAGCGGCCGAAAATGAGGGCGGCCAGGGCGATGAAGCCGCGCCCGTTCGTCATGTTGATGTTGAAGGAGCCGACCCACTCCAGCGTCAGCCAGATGCCGGCCAGCCCGGCCAGGAGCCCGCCGATGATGACGTTGGCGTAGCGGGTGAAGTAGACGTTGATGCCCAGCGTGTCCGCCGCCTGCGGATGCTCGCCCACCGCCCGCATGCGCAGCCCCCAGGGGGTGCTGAAAAGCACGTAATGGATGACGACGGTAATGATGAGCATCAGGTAGACGATGGGCTGGTGCTGAAACAGGATCGGCCCGAGGATGGGGATGTCCTCCAGGAAGGGGATGGGCATCCGGGGAAAGGTGCCGGCACTGCCCGGCCAGCGCGGAGGCACGAGATAGACCTGGTAGATGTGGCCGGTGACGCCGGCGGCCAGGAAGTTGATCACCGTGCCGCTGATGATTTGATCGGTCTTGTACTTGATCGACACCACGGCGTGCAGGGCCCCCATCAGCCCGCCGCTCAACAAGCCGGCCAGGATGCCCGCCGCCAGGCTGCCTGTGTAACCGGAGACAAACGAGGCGGTCATGGCCGCCATCAACATCATGCCTTCGATGGCGATGTTGACCACACCCGAGCGCTCACTGAACAGGCCGGCGTAGGAGCCGAGGGCGATCGGCGTGGCCGTGGCCACCGCCAGGCTGAAGGTGGTGACAGTGAAGACGGAACGCAGGACGTCGAGGATGTCCATGTCAGCCCCCCCACCCGCTGGACAGCGACGCTTGATCCTCGCGGACGGTCTCGACCTTGACGCGGAACACCGAGCGGATGATGGCCGGCGCCGCCACGAAGAGCAGGATCAGGGCGTTGAAGATGGAAACGATATGGATGGAGAGCCCGGCCCGGATCTGGAGGAAGTCGCCGCCGATGCGCAGGACGCCGAAGATCAGGGCCGCGGGAATGATGCCGATGGGATTGTTCACCGCGAGCAGGCTGACGGCGATGGCGTCGAAGCCATAGCCGGCGGCAAAGCCCTCGGTGAGGACGCGGGTCAGCCCCTGGACCTCGATGATGCCCGCGACGCCCGCCAGGCCGCCGGCGAGGACCATGGAGATGACATATTGGCGCTTGCTGCTGATGCCGGCATATTCGGCCGCGTTGGGATTGAGCCCGGTCGTGCGCAGCGAGAACCCCCAGGTCGTCTTGAACAGAAAATACCAGGCGGCGAACGCCAGCAGAATAGCGATGAAAAAGCCGACGTGGAGCCGCGTGCCAAAGAGGCGGGGCAGCTCAGCCGTGTCCAGGATCGGCAGCGTCTGGACCGTCGAGGGATTCGGGTCCTTGATCGGCCGGCGCACCATGAAATTGACGAAGAAGATGGCCACGAAGTTGAGCATGATCGTGTTGATCACTTCGTGGGAGCCCAGGCGGGCGCGGAGGAAGCCGGGAATGAAGCCCCACAGGCCGCCGCCGATGAAGCCGAAAAGGAGGACGACCAGCGCGTGGATGACCGGCGGCAAGGGCACGTAGATGGCCACCACGGTCCCGACGAGCGCCCCCATGACGAACTGGCCCTCGGCCCCGATGTTGAACAGGCCCGCGCGGAACGGGATGGCCACCGCCAGGCCCGTCAGGATGAGGGGCGTCATCGCCACAAGCGTATTGATGCGCCCGCTGCTGCGCAGGATCGCCCCGTCGAGGATGCCCCAATAGCCGCGGCCCACCTTTTGCAAGCCTACGGGCACGCTGTCCGCGGTGACGATGATGGCGATGGCGGCGATGATGAGGGAGATGATGATGGCCAGCAGGGGGATCTGGATGCCGCGCCAGGCCCGGCGGAGGAGGCTGGCGCGCCGTTGCTGTCGGTCGATGGGTGCCATGGTGTCCTCGTGATCGTGCCGGCAAGGGACGTGACCGGGACGCGGCTCAGCCGGCGTCTTCCGATCCGGCCATCAGCAGGCCGAGGCGCTCGCGGGTGGCCTCGGCAATGGGGAGCGTCTTCACGATCCGGCCCTCGAACATGACCGCCACCCGGTCGGCCAGGCTGAGGATCTCGTCAAGCTCGGCCGACACGAGTAAGACGGCGGAGCCAGCGTCTCGCTGATCGATGATTTGCTGATGAATGAACTCGATCGAGCCAACGTCGATGCCCCGGGTCGGCTGGTTGGCGATGAGGAGCTTGACGGGATGGGAGAACTCGCGGGCGACGATGACCTTTTGCTTGTTGCCGCCCGAGAGGTTGCCGGCCAGCGTCTCGATGCCGGGCGTGCGCACGTCAAAGCGCTCCACCAGCATCTGGGCATCCCGGGCAATGCGCTCCTCGTCCAGCACCGGCCCCCGGCAGTAAGGTTCTCTGTAATAGCGGTTCAGGACCAGGTTGTCGGCGACGGAGTACCCCTTGACCAGCCCGTGCTTTTCGCGGTCCTCGGGGATATGGGACACTTCCATCTCGGTAATCGCTCTCGGCCGCAGATGGGTGGCGTCGGCGCCTGCGATCTCCACGTGGCCCGCTGCCACCGAGCGCAGGCCGGTCAGCGCTTCCACCAGCTCGCGCTGACCGTTGCCCTGCACGCCGGCGACCCCCAGGATCTCGCCGGCGCGCACCTCCAGGCTTACGTCGCGCACCGCCGGCTGGTGCCGATCGTCGTTCACACGCAGATCGCGCACCTGTAGCACGACCTCCTGCGGATGTGCCGCCGACTTCTCGACCTGGAGGATAACGTTTCGGCCGACCATCATCTCCGCCAGGCTCGCCTGCGTCGCTTCGGCCGGTCGGGCGATGCCCGCCATCCGCCCCTGGCGCATGACGGCGATCCGGTCGGCGATCTCCAGAACCTCCTTCAGCTTGTGCGTGATGAAGATGATGGAGACGCTCTGGGAGGTCAGCTGGCGCATGATGACGAACAGCTCGCGCACTTCCTGCGGCGTCAACACGGCGGTTGGCTCGTCGAGGATGAGGATGTCGGCCCGGCGATAAAGGGCTTTGATGATCTCGACCCGTTGCTGGATGCCGACCGGGAGATCCTTAACAAAGTCGGTGGGATTGATGGCCAGGTTGTATTGGCCAGAGAGCTCGCGCACCCGCTCGGCGACTTCGCGCCGATTGAGCCGACCCAGCTTGGGCACGGCGGACAGGGGGCCACGCGTCTCTTCGACGCCGAGCATGATGTTCTCGGCCACCGTCATCACGGGGATGAGCATGAAGTGTTGGTGGACCATGCCGATGCCGTGCTGGATGGCATCGTTGGGCGAGGTCATCACCACATGCTCGCCTTTGACCCAGATCTCGCCCTCGGTGGGCTGATAGAGGCCATAGAGCATGTTCATGAGGGTGGTCTTGCCGGCACCGTTCTCCCCCAACAGCGCCAGCACCTCGCCCTGATATAAGGTCAGGTCAACCGCATCGTTGGCCAACACGCCGGGGAACTGCTTGGTCAGCCCCCTCGCCTCCAGCACTGGCGTCTGGGTCATGGGCATGCTCCTGCGCCACTCGTGGGCGGGGACAGGGTCTCTCGGGGAGGCGGACGCGACACCGCGCTCTCATCGCCGGGGATTGTAGCGGCAATCCCCGCCCGGGACCAATGGCACGCGCCTGGCCTAGTCCCGGCAGGTTTCTGAGGACCTGCGTTGTCTACAGCCAGGCCGAGAGATCCCGCTCGATCAACCCCTCGAGCTGGCGAATGTCTTCGCGGTAGCCATCGGTGAGCTGCCGGCGGACGGCCGGAGCAAGCGATGGGCGCTCCAGGTTGCGCCGGCGCAGCGACTCGGTGAAACGTAGACGGGTCTGCTCGGAGAGCGAGCGGCGCGCCAGGGCCTTGAGCGGGTTTGGGCGCAGGAACAGGCGCTGGAGCAGCCGGTCAACGGCGCGGCTGCGCACGATGCCGGAGACGTTCGGGCGCACGGAGAGGTCAAAGGGGAAACGGTCGTCCAACCCGAGGAAGCGGCATAGGCGGGCCAGCGCCGCCGCCGGATCGGCCTGGTACGCCTCGTACAGCATGATGTGGATCTGGCTCCGGTCGAATCGCTCGAAAAAGGGGCGCAACTGGCGATAGTAGTAGCCGCCCGCGGCATAGTGCCAGATCGGCTCCCAGTTCCGGGCGATCCGGGCCGGCTCCTCCCTCAGGGCTTCCGCGAACTCCCGGATCGGCTCACGCCCGTCGCGCCGCACGTGCAGGTAGGCGGAGAACGCCCGCTCGGCCGGTTGCCTCAGGACGGCGACCAGGCGGGCGTCGGGCAGGCGCTCGTGAATGCGCGCCGCCGTCCCTGCCACGTAAAGATAGGTGGGTGACGCCTCGCCGATCGCCCGCGCCGGGCCCGCCTCGGCGAACAGGGCCTCGTAGGCGGCCGGGTCGCGCACGGCCACGCGTGGGATGTAGTCGCCCGGGCCGCGATAGTCGGGCGCCCGGTCCAGATGGGAGAAAAAGTGGGGCTCTTTGATCGGGCTGAGGTAGATGTCCGGGTGTTGCCGTAGCTGGAAGTAGAGGGCGGTCGTGCCGGCCTTGGCGGCGCCAATGATCAGGAAGGTCGGCAGCGTCATGGCGCCAGGCCTGGCAGGGCCTCGCTGAGGGCCTCGACCGTGGGCACCAGCAGCTCATAGTCGCCGCGCAGGAGGCGGACGAGCTCCTGGATGGCCCGCGCGGCCCAGGTGTGGTCGTCGCCGCGCAGCCGGGTCACGTCCAGGATGTGGGCCACCAGCAACTGGTCGATGGGTACCCCGCCTCCGGCATGGCTGAGCACGAGTCGCAGGTAGCCGAGCGCGTCGGTGAAGCGGCGCACTTCGTCCGGCGCCGTCACCATGACCACCGGGTCGAGATTGAGCGGCGGACGCGGCGGCAGGCCGTGTGTGATCCGCCCGGCCCGGCCATAGCCGAGCGCCAGCACCGTCATCTCGATTGGCAACAGCCGATTGCGGCGCTGATCGCCGATCGCCTCCGGCGGGGGGTTCTCGGCCAGCACGAGACGGCGCACCAGCGGATCGTCGTCGATGGCCATGTTGGCGATGAGGCCGTAGATCGCCTCGTCGCCGTCCGCCGTGTCGGCGCGGATCAGGCCGCCGAATGCCGGCACGTCCAGCTGGTTGACGCGGCAGCCGACGGTAAACCCGGTCGTACTGGCCCGCAGCACCCGCCCGATCGTCGGATTCGCGGCGTTCACCTCGTTCATCTCACTTCCTAATGCCTGTCGTTCCCCGGTCCATTCCTAGAGGCGGAACCGGGTGCGCCCGGCCCGCGCCAGCTCCTTCGCCTGCGCTTTGGCGGTCGCTTCGGCCGCGACGCCATGGGCCGCCAGGCGCAGGGCGATCCAGTTCTCCAGCTCCTCCTGGTCGCGGCGGCCGACGACGGCCAGCTCGTCGGCCCGCGTCAAGCCATACGGGTAGCCGTTCAGGATCTGGCATTGGCCAACCAGAAGCGCATGCACCTGGTCGACGGCCACCGGATCGTCTACCACCCACCGCGGGATGTCGACTCGGGCGATGTGGCTGCCCCGCGACGCCACATTCACATAGAAGAAGCACACCTCGTTGGTCGCGGCGTGCTCGGCATACTGCCGGTTATCGCGCGACAGATCGGCGAAGAGCTGGCTGCGCTGCCCGGGAGCCAGCAACCGGGCAAACAAATCCACGTCGGTGAGCCGGGGCGATGCCCCCGCGCGCAGGACCGGGTCGCCGGCCGCCTCGTCCAGCGCCTGCAGCAGGGCCAGGACGGCGTTCTTGCGCGAGCGATCCAGGTAGCCGGCCAGCAACGCGCCGGCTTCGCGGATGCGAGTCATCGCCGCCAGCCAGGCGAGGACGATGTCGTTGCGCTCGCGATCCCAGCCCGGGCGGCTGGCCGGCCAGTAGAGCAGGCGCTGGTCCAGGATGGCGAGAATCGGCGCCGCTTCATGCCGGCAGGCCTCCGCCAGCTCGGCCAGCAGCTCGATCTCCGCCCGGTCGCGGCGCGCACCGACGATCGCTCCGTCCACGAGCAGGCCGTCGGCCAGGAAAAGGTCGTCGTCCTCGTAGCACAGGCGCGGTCGCGACAGCTCTTCCGGCGGTTCGCCGGATCCGTGCCGATAGACCAGGCCGCCAACGTTGAGGAGGTAGTAGAGATATGGGGCGTGGCGATCGGGCACAATCTGCGAGCCGTCGGCGGCCAGCAGCGTGCCCCGCTCGGGCGCGGCGGGGAGGCCGAACACCTCGTCCAGCCGAGCGCCGCCGGCCACCGGCCGGGCCAGGCGCCTCGGGGCCTCTGGCGCCGCTGCCGCCGCCAGCACGGGCGTGATCACGTCCCACGCTCCTGCCAGGGACCGCCAGCGCGCCAGCGCCGCCGCCAGGTAGTCAGCCTCCTGGCGCGCGCGCTTCGCCGCCCGCTGCCCCATCGCCTCCAATTCAGGGCTCAGTTGCTCGAACTCCAGTGCCATGGCGCTCGATTGTAGCACAGCCGCACTGACGACGGGCGACGATGCGACCAGCGGCGATGCGCGCGCCGCTCTCTAGCGCACGAGCCCGATCACATACTCTCGGTGCATGCGGCGCTGAATCGGCGACTCCAGGTCTGGGTCCGCGGTGGCGGGCATCATGCGCCTGTCACGCTTCAGGCGCCGCTCGCCCATGCCGACCAGATCGAAGCCGAGGTGCGTGGCGATGTCGGCAAGACAGTGGTGCGTCTCGGTGTCTCGGCCGCGCATCACGTTGCTGCCGACGACGAGCACCGCGGCCGCGCCCGGCTTGAGCACGCGCCGCAACTCGCCCAGCACCTGGGTCATTTCCCAGAAGTAGCGGTGCAAGACCCGACCGCGTCGGGCGTCGCGGGCGGTGATGTCGGCCACGACCGCGGCGGCGCGCGCCGGGAGATCGCCGGTCTCGATGCCGGCGAGCGAGTCGTCGCCGACATACCGCTTGCGCCGCTGTCCCAGTTCGAGGACCCCATACCCCATCCAGACGAGCGAGTACTTGTGCGCCCGCATATAGTCGATGGCGTTGCCGGCATATGGCGGGGAGGTAACGACGAGATCGACGCTGTTTGCCGGCAGCGGCAGGCGCCGCGCGTTGCCGGGCGCCAGCGTCGGGGGCGGCGCCAGAGGCTCGGTCAGGAGGCGCTCGGCGTTCACGCGCACCCGGCGGCGGAACTCCTCGATCGCCGGGTAGATGGTCTTCGTCTGGCGCCGGCCCTGGCGTCCAGTCGGTGGCGCCTCGAAAAGCAGATCGCCCTCAGGGCTGATCGCCCGGTGCGCCCGGTGAGGCCGGGTGTGGGCCAAATCCAGGGCCAGGGAGACGCCGCGCGAGCGGGCGATGATAGTGCTGGAGAAGGCAACCTGGAGGAAGCGCCGCTGGGCAGGGTCGGGCAGCCGCTCAATCTCCAGCATCAGGGCGAGAAGTTCCCGTTGCGTCCGTGGCGCAAACCAATAGTCGACGAAGCGGCGTGTCTGCCCCCGCCAGCGCCGGCCCATCGCGGCGGCGATCGCCTCGGGCCGGCGCTCCACCGCCCGCGCGGCGCGGTCGGCCAGCCGCAGCCCAGTGGCCTGCGCGCTGTCCGCGGCCAACATCCCCACCTTCACGCGGCCAAGCAGGATGGCCAGGGGGTCGATGTCGAAGCCGAGCGCCCGCCGGCCCAGGCGCGCGGTCGCCAGCGGGGTCGTGCCGGAGCCACACATGGGATCGAGCACCACATCCCCAGGTCGGGTCAACGCCGCCACAAAGGCAGCCGGCAGTTGGGGTGGGAATTTGGCCGGAAACGGGTGCAGGGCGTGTGCCGGCACCATCGGGGCCGCATCGTGGAAGTCCAGGTCACCCGCCAGGAGCCGGCTCAGTTCCGCGGAGCGATCGCGCAGGGAATGCACGCGGATTCGGCCTCAACCCCGATAGAGCGCCGGCGCCAGGAACGGGGCCATCGCGTAGGCGACAGCAACCGCCAGCGCCTGGGAGCGGTCGATCAGCCCGGCAGTCAACGCCCCCACCGCGCCACCTTTCTGGCGCACGTTGTCCTCGTTCAGGAGCTCGTCCATTACCGGGCCCAGCTCTTCGCCGTCACGGATGCGCCGGGCGATGACTGCCGGCAGCGGCAGGCGGCCAGAGCCGCCCACGCCCTCGCGATTGGCACCGTCAACCATGACGGCCCAGGCGGTCAGCATCAGGCCCTCCGCCTGCGACTGGACGCCCCCCTCGATGCCCAGCCCGTAGTCCGCCCGCAGCCGATCGCGGGCCGCGATCGCCCGATTTCGGGCGCCGACGATGCACTCGGTGTCGCTCAAGGGCATGACACTCACGCCACTGGGAACGATGACG
>JBFGLK010000042.1:0-11141 GCA_041576195.1 Promineifilaceae bacterium (SeqCode) | reverse complement strand
AGCAGCCAGATGGCCACGCCGATCCAGACCAGGGCCCGAAGCAGCAGCGACTTGGCCAGATCGAATGGATGGCTGCCCCAAAGGTCTATCCAGAGGGGGACCAGGAGCGCGCTCAACAGCCAGATGCCCTCGAGCGGCTCCACGCGCTTTGTCTTCATGTTCTGCCGGTGGATCTGGCCGCCCAGCTCCACCCCACCCAGCGACGCCACCGGCGCCTACGTCTAGTATGGCACAGCGGGCGCCGGGGCGGAAGTGATGAACGTCACCCGTGATACGATGGCGGATCGCGGATTGGCGATGGGGGTCGGGGGCGTCAGAGGGCGGCGAGGTCGCGGGCGATCTGGCGATAGATGTCGCGCACGGCGGCCTCGTAGCGCTCTTTCTCGCGCCAGACGGAGAGGCGCCACCAGCGGGAGCGGCTCAACTCGTCGAGGTCCCACCAGCCGATCTGGTTGAGGTGATCGGCGGGAAAGGGAAAGCGACGCTGGGGCACGCTCTTCGCCGTGCCATCGTCGCCGACGAGGCGATCGGTCCAGGCCTGGGAGGTTGCCGGCACGAGCCCGTCGTTCTCCCCCTCCTGGTCAAAGATGATCCCCCAGGCGAAGCGGATTGGGCCGAAGACCCGCTCCCCCGCCTGGGCGCTGGCAACGGTCTGGTAGACCACGTCGTTGGTCGCCTCGGCGTGGCGGGCCCGCTCGTTAAAGGCGGCCCGCTCGGTGGCGGTCAGGGTGAGGAAGCCACCCAGATCGAGACGCTGTCTCAGAGCGACGATCGCCTCATGACCCCCGTGTGCCAGCCCCCAGTTGGCGAAGCTTGTACCCAGGTGAGGCGTGCCGATCGTCGTCAGGCTGGCCACGCGATCGCCCATTCCTTCGTCGACGATCATGTGCCGGGCGTCGAGGCCGCCCATGCTGTGGCCGATGATGTGGGCCCGCTCCGCGCCGCTGTCGGCCAGGGCCGCCTCGACCTGCCGCCGCAGATCTTTGGCCCGCGTCTCGACCGGGCCGGCCCAGTTGACGTCGGTCTCGTAGACCCTGTGGCCGTCGGCCTGCAGGGTGGAGGCGATGCGCTTGAAGTAGTGCAGGCGATCGAAGGCCCGGCTCATGTCCCAGATGAACAGGTTGGCCCGGCGCAACAGCGATTGGGTGAGGAAGTCGAAGCGGGCGATGCCGTGGGCCAGGACGATGGGGTACCGGTTCATGGGGGCATTATAGCACGTGTGAGGGCGCGGGTTGGGCTATAATGGCGACGGCTGCCGCCACGTTGGCTTCACTCGATATCGGGCCAAACCGCGTGCGAGGAGTACGATCATGAGACGCAAACTATCACGGCGCGGCTTCCTGCGTCACGCCGGCCTGGCCTCGCTGGGGGCAATGGCCCCCGGCGCCCGCGGGGGCGCTACGCCGTTCCAGGCGGAGGGGGCTCCGTTCGAGCCGCTGCCGGTCGACGCGACGATCCCGCCCGAGACGGCCTTCGTCCTGGGGATTGCTTCCGGGGACCCGGCGCCGACCGGCGTCGTGCTCTGGACGCGCGTCAATGAGGACGTCTGGCACCCCGCACGGGCGCTCTGGTTCCAGGTGGCCACCGACCTGGCCTTCACCCAGATCGTGGCCCAGGGCTCTATCCCGGGCGGCGCCATCGGCCCGGCGCGCGATCACACGGCCCGGGTCGACCTGCTCGGCCTGCTGGCGCCCAATCACTCCTACTACTACCGCTTCATCTACGGCCTGGTCGTCAGCCAGGTCGGCCGCTGCCGCACGCTGCCTCACCCGGCGAGCGCCCCGGCGCTGCTGAAGTTCGGGGTGGTGAACTGCCAGGCGTTTTCCGGCGGTTACTACGGCGCCTATCACCACCTGGCCGAAGAAGACGTCGACTTCGTGCTCCACCTGGGCGACGTCATCTACGAGTATGCCCGGACGGACGGACCTTATCCCGATCGGACGGTCGAGCTGCCCAGCGGGGCCGACGTCGCCGTGGACCTGGCCGACTTCCGTTACCTGTATCGGCGCTATCGCTCGGACGCGTTCATGCGGGAGGCGCTGGCCCGGCACACGTTCATCTTCATCTGGGACGATCACGAGACGGCGGACAACTGCTACTGGGACTACGAGGCCGACACGCTGGGGGTGGAGCCGGGCCATCCGTTGGCGGGCGATCCGGCGGCGCTGCGACAGCTGAAGCGGGCGTCGCAGCAGGCGTGGACGGAATATGTGCCGGCACGCGTCGCGGTCGATCCGGCGGCGGACCACCCCCACGACTATCTCTCCGTCTGGCGGAGGTTCCGTTTCGGCGCGTTGCTCGAACTCTTTGTGACGGACGGGCGCACCTATCGCGCCGGGTACCCATGTGGTGAGGATAAGCTCGATAACACGCTGACGCCCGGCTGCCCGGCGCAGGGGGACCCGGATCGGACGATGCTGGGCCTGCTGCAGCGAGACTGGCTGATCGCCGGTTTGACCCAATCGCCGGCGCTGTGGAAGGGGTGGGCCAACCCGGTGCCCCTGGCCAGGCTGTTGGCGCCCTGCCCGACCTCCATCCGGGACTGCCCGTCGACGCAGCCCGCGGTCTACGCCAAGCTGGACACCTGGGACGGCTACCTCGCCGAGCGGGACCAGATTCAGGGGGCGCTGCAGGCTGCCGGCACGCGCAACGTCGTCTCGCTGACCGGCGACCGGCACGCGTCGCTGGCGTCCTATCTGCTGGCCGACTACGATGCCGGCGGCGGGCCGGGTGGGGCCAACATCGTCGGCGTGGAGTGGACCGTGCCGGCCATCAGCTCGCCCAGCGCCAACGAGAAGCTGGCCTATCTCGACCCCGGCTACCAGCTGGACGAGCCCACCGTGATCACCTTCAACCCGCACGTGCGCTTCTTCGACGGCGACGCCAATGGCTATGCCGTCGTCACCTTCGCCCGCTGGTTCTGTGACTATGCGGTCTACAGCGTCGACAAGACCCACAACGGCCCCGACGCGCCGCGGGCCCTGCTGCGCCGGCTGCGGGTGCTGGCCGATCGGAAGCGGATATGGGACCTGGGGTCGGGAACCGGGGATCGGGGATCGGGGGATCAACCGATCGGTTGATGCCGGCACCCATCGTCTGACGCGCGAGAATCCGTCGCCCGCGTGATGTGCGCGCGCCGCGCCGTCGTTATTCTGAATGCATCTTCGGCGATGACGACGGCGAGAAGGAGCGTGAGACATGCCGGCCATCTTTTTCCTCTTCAACCTGCCATGGGCGGCGCTGTGGCCCACCTTCCTCATCCTGGTCGGCGCCGGCATGCTGCTCACCTCGGTGAGGCGATCGGGGGGAGCCGGATCCACGAACCCTGGGAGGCAATCATGAACGACGTGATCGAGGTTGCGAACCTGCACAAGCGGTACGGCGAGACCATGGCGGTAAGCGATATCTCCTTCCGCGTGCGGCGAGGCGAGATCTTCGCCATCGTCGGCCCGAACGGCGCCGGCAAGACGACGACCGTGGAGATGGTGGCCGGCCTGCGCCGGCCGGATGGCGGGACGGTGCGGGTGCTGGGATTGGACCCGCACCGGGACGATGCGGCACTGCGGCAGCGGATCGGCGTCCAGCTGCAGCAGGCGGCGCTGCCCGACCGCTTGCGGGTGGGGGAGGCTGTGGACCTGTTCGCCACCTTCTTCCGGCGGACGGTCTCCGGCGACCGGCTGCTGGAGGCGTGGGGCCTCGCCGAGCGGCGCCAGGCGGCGTTCGCCAACCTTTCCGGCGGCCAGCAGCAGCGGCTCTTCATCGTGCTGGCGCTCCTGAACGACCCGGAGGTCGTCTTTCTGGACGAGCTGACCACCGGGCTCGACCCGCAGGCCCGCCGGGCCACCTGGGAGGCGGTGCGGGCGATTCGCGAGCGGGGCAAGACCGTGGTGCTGGTGACCCACTTCATGGACGAGGCCCAGGCGCTGGCGGACCGCGTGGCGATCGTCGATCGGGGCGCGCTGGTGGCCCTGGACACGCCGGCGGCGCTCATCGCCGGGCTGCATGCCGGCAGCACCGTCCACTTCACCATGGCCAACGGCTACGACCCGGCCCCTCTGGGCGCTTTGCCCGGCGTGCGGCAGGTGACCCGCGAGGGGGCCCGGGTGTCGGTGCGCGGCGACGGGCCGCTGCTGGCGCGCGTGGCCACGGCGCTGGCCGGGGCGGGTGTCGAGCCGCTCGACCTGCGGCTGGACCGGGCCGACCTGGAAGACGTGTTCCTGGCGCTGACCGGGCGCCGCATCCGGGCCTGACGGCCATCTGACAAGGAGGCGACACCTCATGAAATCGTTTGCCAAACTGGCCGTGATCGAGCTCAAGCTACAGCTGCGCGAGCCTGTCGGCACCTTCTTCACCCTGGTCTTTCCCCTGATGTTGCTGGTGCTCTTCGGTGCCATTTACGGCAACGAGCCGGAGGCGTTTATGGGCGGCTTTGGTCAGGTTGACCTGTCGGTGCCCGGCTACATCGGCATGATCGTGGGCACGATCGGCATGCTTGGGCTGCCGGTGACCCTGGCCACCTATCGCGAGCGCGGCATCCTGCGCCGCTTCCAGGCCACGCCGCTGCGCCCGGCGACGCTGCTCTGGGCCCTGGTCGTGGTCAACGTCGTGCTCACGCTGCTCGGCGTGGCCCTGCTGGGTGTGGCCGGCCGGGCGCTGTATGGTCTGCGGGCGCCGGCGGCGCCGCTGGTCATGGTCCCGGCCGTGCTCGTGGGGGCGTTTGGCTTCTTCGCCGTGGGTTTTGTGCTGGCCGGGTTGTTGCCGACGCCGCGCACGGCCCAGGCGGTGGGCATGGCCCTCTTTTATCCGATGCTGTTTCTGTCTGGGGCAGCGATGCCGCGCCAGATCATGCCGGCAGGGATCCAGCGACTGGCGGAGTTTCTGCCGCTGACGCACGTGGTGAAGCTGCTGGAGGATCTCTGGTTTGCCGGCACCTGGAACCTGACGTCGCTGGCCGTGATTGGGGCGATGGGCGTCGTGGCCCTGGCGATCTCGCGGCGGACGTTCCGCTGGTCGGTTTGACGTGGCGGGGCGTGAGCGTCGCCGGCCCACGGGATCTGTTGTAGGATGGGCGGGCCGGCGATCGACCGGCGCCGCGATGGAGGCCACGCGCATGAGCCAATCGAGTATCAGTCGCGGGCGCGTCGACGCCTGGGAGCGCTGGGGCTGGTTGTGGACCGCGCTCTTCTTCGGCGTCCTCGTGCTCACGGCCGGGTTGGTGCTGGGCCTGGGGGAGCAGCCGGCCGGCGAGCGGCTGGCGATCGTGGGACTCAGCGCGTTCCTGTGCTTCTGGTACATCGGCCTGCTCTGGGCCGGCCGAGAGCGTCTGTGGCCGCGTCCCGTCCTGACCGTGACATGGCTGCTGGTTGGGCTAGCCGGCTGGTTTGGCCTCGTCCTGCTCGACCCGGGCTTCTACTTCGTGCTGACCGGGTTGTTTCCTCTGGTCTTTATCTACCTTCCCCTACGCTGGGCGATCGGCGCCAGCGGGTTGATCACCCTGCTCGTCGTCGTCGAGCAGAGCCGGGGCGGGGTTGGCGTGGGCCAGCCGTTCGTCTGGGGCTCGCTTCTGGCCATGGCCATCGGCATTCTGCTCGGGGCGTGGATCAGCGCCATCATCCGCCAGAGCGCCGAGCGCGGGGAGCTGATCGAGCGGCTGGAGGCGGCCCAGGCGGAGCTGGCGGCGGCCATGCGGCGCGAGGGCGTCCTGGCCGAGCGTGAGCGCCTGGCGCGGGAGATCCACGACACGCTGGCGCAGGGCTTCATCAGCATCCGCAGGCAGCTCGAAGCGCTGGGCGAGGCGCTGCCGGAGGACGCGGCGGTGGCCCGGCAGCACCTGGGGCGGGCGGATACGACCGCCCGGGAGAGCCTGGCGCAGGCGCGCCAGGTCGTCCAGGATTTACGCCCGGACCTGCTGGCGGGGCAGTCGTTGCCGGCAGCGCTAGAGCGGGTGGCGGCCCGATGGTCGGCCGATAGCGGCGTGGCCGTGCGGGTGGCGACGACGGGCGCCGTCGTGCCCCTGCACGCCGGCCAGGACGTCGTCCTCTTGCGGGCCCTGCAGGAGGCGCTGGCCAACGTGCGCCAGCACGCTCAGGCGGACGCGGTCAGCGTGACGCTGTCGTATATGGGAGACGTCGTGGTCCTCGACGTTCAGGATGACGGTCAGGGTTTGCGCCGGGAGGCTGGCGAGACGGTGCCGGCTGGCGGGCACCCACAGGGCGGTTTCGGATTGGCGGCGATGCGCGAGCAGGTGGAGCAGCTGGGTGGCGCGCTGCTGCTCGAGAGCGTGCCGGGTGAAGGGACGACGTTGGTGGTCGAGATCCCGACGCGGATGGACGAGGCGTGAGATGGCGACGATACGAGTGTTAATCGTGGACGATCATCCGGTGGTGCGCGAGGGGCTTGCCGGCATGCTGGCCGGCCAGCCCGGCTTTGCGGTCGTCGGCGTGGCCGAAGACGGGGCCGAGGCGGTCGGGCTCTTTCGCCGGCTGGAGCCGGACGTCACGTTGATGGACCTGCGCATGCCGCGGCAGGACGGCGTGACGACCATCGAGCAGATCCTGGCGTTCGCGCCGACGGCCCGGATCCTGGTCCTGACGACTTATGACAGCGACGCCGACATCATGCGGGCGGTGGAGGCGGGCGCCACCGGCTACCTGCTCAAGGACGCGCCTCGGGCCGAGCTGGTGCGGGCGATCGAGCGCGTCTCGCGGGGGGAATCGGTCCTGGCGCCGGCGGTGGCCAACCTGCTGTTGGAGCGGATGCGGGCGCCGGCCCAGGAGAGCCTGAGCGGGCGGGAGATCGAGGTGTTGGAGCTCGTGGCCCAGGGGAAGAGCAACCAGGAGATCGGCCGGGCGCTACACATCAGCACGGCCACAGTGAAGACACACCTGGTGCACGTGTTTGCCAAGCTGGGGGTGACGGACCGCACCGCGGCCGTGACGGTGGCCCTGGAGCGGGGGGTTATCCGGTTGGGGGCATGAACGATGGCGGATGGCGGATTGTGGATTGACAATCCCTGATCCCCGATCCCGTTCATCCGACTACGGCGACTACTCGGCCTCGGGCGGTGTGTCGAAGTCGTTGAACTCCTTGCCGTGGACGTCCGAGAGGATGTCGAGCGCGGCGACGGCGCCTTCGCCGGCGGAGATGATTGCCTGGCTGCGGGTGACGCGGGTGGCCCGGCCGACGACGTAGAGGCGGGCGACGCCCGTCCGGCCGTTGCGATCCACGCGGATGCCGGCATCCGTCTTCTCAAGGCCGAACGCCTGGGCCAGTTTGGCCGCCTTGCCTTCCGCAATGATCAGATAGTCGGCCTCGTAGGTCCCGACGTCGGTCGTGACCGTGAAGCCCTGGTCGCTCTGGGCGATGTTGGCGACGCTTTCGTCGCGCAAGTCGGCGCCGAAGCCAGCCACCTGCCGGCGGGCGATCTCCATGAACGCCGTGCCGTCGATTTCGGGGATGCCCAGGTAGTTGTACAGGTAGGCCCAATGCATGGCCGTCTTGTCCTGGGCGAAGACCAGCGCCTCCACGCCGTTCTTGGCCAGGAAGAGGGCGGCGCTGAGGCCGGCCGGGCCATCTCCGATGATGATCGTTCGTGCCATGAAGTCGTCTCCTGTCCAGGTCGGTTTATCCTTTCAAGTGTACCGGACTGCCGTCCGTTTGACATGAGAGGCCGGTGAGGTGGCGGGGGGGCGGACATATGCCTATGGCGGCGTCGGCGCGGGCCGAGGGTTAAAGACCCCGCAGGTCTCCAGGACCTGCGGGGTCTCAAGCACGGCGGCCGGCCGGGGGGGCCGGCGAGGAGGCGTTATCGGGTGATGCTGGCGCTCAAGACGCTGCCGTCCGGGTCGAAGGTGTAGCCGGCTTTGACCAGATCGGTCACGGTCAGGGTATAGGTGCCTCGGGGCCCTGTGGTCTCGAAGCGGGCGATGCCGCGCCGATTCGTGTCGGCCACGTAGCTCTGGCTGCTGCCGTCCGGCAGGGTCCAGGTGGCATAGACCATGGCGCTGCGCACCTTGTTGCCTTCCTGGTCCTGCACCGTCACATTCCCGGTGACCGTCACCACACCTTGCCGCAGTTTGGCGCGCAGCGAGATGTCGCTGGAGGCGAGGGTCGGGTCGCCCGTATTGCCAACCTGGAGGGTGATCGTGGCATAGGAGCCGTTGTTCATGGCGTCGCCGGCGTAGGCGTGCACCGAGTAGAGACCGGGTTCAAGCTGGTTAGTGTTCCAGTTGCAGGTGAGCGTGAAGGTGGGCTGCCCGCCGAGGGATTGGCTGCAGACCGTCTGGTTGTAATAGTTGCCCGAAGCCTGGATGTCCATGAAGGTCAGGCCGATGTTGTCGCTGGCCTCGACCACGATAGTGACGTTGCCGGACACCTGTGCGCCGTCGGCTGGCGCCACGATGGTCACCGTGGGCGGGATGTTGTCGACGGGATCGGCTGGCGCCGTGGCCGTGGCCACATTGGAGTAGGGCGAGTTGCCACCCAGGCCCACCGCCTGCACCCGGTAGTCATAGGTCTCCCCAAGGGCCACATCCATGTCCCAGTAGGACTGGGCCGTGGCGCCGACGGTGGTCAGGAGCGCCCAGGTGTCCGTGCCGGCCACGCGGCGCTCGATCTGGTTGGCGATGGTCAGGCGGCTGTTGTTGGTCCAGCTCAGGGTGATGGCGTTCCACGGCTGCTGCCAGGTGGGGGGATGGGGCACGGCGGTGAGGTCACTGGGCGCGGCGGGGGGCGGCAGGGTGCCGGCCGGGGTGAGCAGGACGGTCCCACTCTGATTGGTGACGGGGTTGCTGGCGATGCCGGCGATGTGGCCGGTATTGTTCATGGCCCCGAGGAAGCTGTTCATCATGATCCAGTCACGAGCGGTTTCCCCCAGCAGGTCGCGAAGGCAGTAGGTGGCGTTGAGCTCGTCGATGAACAGCGCCGGCACGATGCTTCGGCCGCCCCCCGAGGCGCAGTAGGTAGCGATCTCCATGAGGACGTCGCCGTTGTCGGCGATGGCGTAGCCGGCGTTGTAGGGGCCGACGCTGGAGAGCACTTCCCAGCCAATGCCGTCGGTGTAGCGAATGACCCGCTGGTCGTCGTCGAGGCCGGTCGCCACCTGGCCGTAGCCGGTGACCTGGCCGGCATTATTGATGGCGTAGCCGACGCTCCAGAGGAAGCTGCCGGGCGGCACGCCAAGGTCCTCGACCACCAGCGTGTCCAGATCGAGCCGCAGGTCGCTGCCGACCACCTGGCGCGCGTTGTTGAGATCGGCCGGGGTGGCAGCGAAGCCAACCTGAGCCAGGTTCAGGACGCCGCCGGGATCGGTGAAGAGCGCGGCGAAGCTGCCGAGGAAGCCGGGCGCCTGGGCATAGCCGACGATGTCGCCCAGGTCGTTGATCGCGGTGGCGGCGCTGTGGGTGAAGTCCGGGGGTGAGGCCAGGACCGCGATCTCGTAGCCGGTTGGGCCGGGGGTCCAGGCCACGGCCTGGTTGGGCACGTAGGCGCTGGTGGACACCCAGCCGACGATCACGCCGGCGTTGTTGATGTCGGCGGCCTGGCTATGCGTGGCGTCGGGTGGGAGCGGCAGCAGGCTGCGGCCGCTGTCGGGCGAGTAGACCCAGGCGCGCTGGAAGCCGCCCTCCGTCGCCCAGCCGGCGATCTGCCCGCCGTCGTTGATGGCCGTCGGAAAGCCGTTACCGATGAGCGTCACATCGTAGGCGGGCAGCGCCTGGACGTCGACGGCCGCGGTGGACAGCGTGGTGAGAATCAGAAGAGTGAGCACGAGCACCAGTGCCGTGAGGGTTCGTTTCATCGTCTGCTCCTCTTTTCGGGAGGGTGGATCCCGGCGTCCCTGGTGCCGGCCGGTGCCGGCAACACACCGGAGCGCAAGGGCTTGCGCTCCCCCCATGATCGCCGGGAGGGTCCGGCCTGTCAGTGACAAAAGTCACAAACGACGGCCGGATGCCCGGATCCGGTACCTATGCCTATGGCCGCGGCGGCGCGTGGCGAGATATTAAGACCCCGCAGGTGTCCAAGACCTGCGGGGTCTGTCAAACCTCGCACGGGCGGGTTGGCTCCGGCCCAGAGGTGTCGCTCCGCCGCTCAGGCGGGGGCGCCGCTATTCTCGGTTTCCACCGCGATCAGCGTCAGCCCCAGGTCGCGCAGTCGGGCCAGCAGGCCGTAGAGCGCCGCCTGGTCGGGAAGCTCGCCCGAAAGGATCGTCTCGCCCGTCGCCGTCTCTCGTAATGCCAATGGCTCAAACCAGCGGGCCCAATGCGCTTCCAGCCGGGCCCGGACGCGAATGGTGACGTGTAACATGGCTCCCTCGCCGGTGCCCTCAACTCTGCCAGCGGAAGCGCCAGACGGCCAGGCCGAAGAGCGCGACGCTCATGGCCAGGACGATGCCTAGCTGGGGCAACACGTCGACGACACCGGCCCCCTCGGCCATCACCCGGGCGTAGGCCTCCATCACGTGGCCCTGGGGCGTCAGGCGGGCCAGGGTGCCGAGGAAGTTGTCGGCCCGGAAGGTCAGGAACCCGGGCACGCCCAGGATACAGCCGCCCAGGCCGCCGAGGACCAGGGCCAGTACCAGGGCCAGGGAGTTGGCCTGTTGCTTGGTGCGGGTGATGGCGCTCAGGAAGAGGCCGAGCGCGCCCACGACCAGGCCGAGATCCAGGGTGATGAGGACCAGGGCCAGCGGCGAGTTGCCCACCGGCATGTCAAAGAGCAGGTTGGCCAGGATGATCATGATCAGGATTTGCAGGCCGACCACGACCATGAATGCCAGGATAGTGCCGGCCACGATGGCGCCTCGGGGAATGGGCGCCGCGAGCAGGCGGCGGAGCGAGCCCCGCTCCTGCTCGGCGTAGACGAAGTCGACCAGCGACGCAGTGACGAAGAAGGCGAAGAAGACGGCCACCCCGGGCAACATCGACACGATCAGGAGGTTGAGCCGATCGAGCCGGGTGTTGCCGGCCATGTCTTCGCCGATGACGGTGATGGCCGGCTCCTGCCTTCGCTCGGCCAGCTGGGTCATGATGACGCCCAGCGTCTGGGCCTCGACGGCCTGGCGAAAGCCAGGCTCGGCGGCCGCGAAGACGCCCGCCTCGTCCAGGACGGAGCGGATGCCGTAGCGGATCTCGCCTACCAGGGCGATT
>JBFGLK010000041.1:0-11151 GCA_041576195.1 Promineifilaceae bacterium (SeqCode) | reverse complement strand
GGCAGGAGATCGACGGCCCGGATGGTGACGTCGTCGCGCAGGCGCTCGATCTGGTTGGGTGCCGGCATCAGCCGATCGAAGACCTCGCGCGCCACCGGCACCAACCCGGGGTGGGCCACCCAGGTGCCGTCGTGGCCGTCCCCGGCCTCGCGCTCCTTGTCCGCGCGCACGCGCGCCAGGGCCTCTTCGTTGGCGACCGGGTCGTGCTTGATGGGGATCTGCGCCGCCATGCCGCCCATCGCGTGAATGCGGCGGCGATGGCAGACCTGGATGACGTAGAGCGTGTAGGCCCGCATGAAGCCGGTGGTCATCGTGACCTGCACCCGGTCGGGCAACACGTACTCCGGATAGCGGCGGAACTTGCGGATGGCGCTGAAGATGTAGTCCCAGCGCCCGCAATTGAGGCCGGCCGAGTGCTCTCGCAGCTCATACAGGATCTCCTCGGCTTCGAACGCGGCCAGGATGTTCTCGATCAATACGGTTGCCCGAATCGAGCCCCGGGGGATCCCCAACTCATCCTGGGCCACCAGGAAGACGTCGTTCCACAGCCTCGCCTCCAGGTGGTTCTCCAGCTTGGGCAGATAGAAGTAGGGGCCGCTGCCCCGATCCAGCAGCTCGCGTGCGTTATGGAAGAACGTCAGGCCGAAGTCGAAGAGGGAGGCGGAGATCGGGCGCTCGTCAACAAGAACGTGCTTCTCCGTTAGATGCCAACCGCGGGGGCGGACCATGAGCGTCGCGGTGCGCTCGTTCAGGCGATAGTGCTTGCCGCTATCAGGCGCCGTGTAGCTAATGGTCCGGCGGACGGCGTCGCGCAAGTTGATCTGGCCCTCGACGTTGTTCGCCCAGGTGGGGGCGTTGGCGTCCTCGAAGTCGGCCATGTAGACGTTGGCGCCGGAGTTGAGGGCGTTGATGACCATCTTGCGGTCGACCGGGCCGGTGATCTCGACCCGGCGGTCCAGCAGGTCGCCGGGGATGGGAGCGGCCCGCCAGCGGCCTTCGCGGATGGCCGCCGTTTCGGGCAGGAAGTCGGGCAAATCCCCCGCGTCGATGGCCGCCTGCCTCTCATCCCGGGCCACCAATAGCGCCTGGCGGCGCGTCTCAAACATGCGGGCCAGCCGGGCCACGAAGGCCAGCGCCTCGGGCGTCAGGACCTCGGCATACGCCGGGGATACGGGGGCCACAATCTCTACGCCACGTGGTGCCGACATGGGTCCCTTGCCTCTCTGGTTCGAGCGAAATTAGCCTGCCAGCGAATTTTCGCTGGCCACTGAATGATAGAGTCTATGACGCGATGTGTCAAGAAACGATCGGCGGGCCGGTTGGTGTCCGGGTCGGATTTGGCTACACTTGCCGGCAGCAACCCTGTGGCGGGACGACCCATGACCCTGAGCATCAACCTGGTCAACATCATCCTGGGCATCAAGGTGCGCCAGGCGCGCACCGCCTCCGGCCTCACCCTGACCGAGCTGGCCGCGCGCGCCAACATCTCCACTTCCTACCTGACGGAGATCGAGAAGGGGCGCAAGTATCCGAAGGCCGACAAGATCCTCAAGATGGCCGAAGCGCTGGGACAGGAGTACGACGAGCTGGTCTCTATCCGGCTCGGGCCCTCCCTGGCCCACCTGGAGGCGGCGCTGGCCTCGCCACTCATTCGCCAGTTCCCCTTCGAGGATTTCGGCGTCGACGTGAGCGACCTGGTGGCCCTGCTCACCCGGGGCCCGGAGCAGGCCAGCGCCCTGTTGTACGCCGTCGGCGACATCGCCCGGCAACACGACATGGGCGAGGAGAACTTCTTGCGGGCCGCCCTCCGCTCCTACCAGGAGATCCACGACAACTACTTCCCCGAGGCGGAAGAGGCGGCCCGGCGCTTTCGCCAGGAGCAGGGTTTGGCCCCCGGCGACCCGTCGCCTCTCGACCGGCTCAAGCGCATCGTCCAGGAGGTGTTTGGCTACACGCTCGATGAAACACGCCTGGCGGCGGACCCAGATCTGTCGTTCTATCGCTCGGTCTTCGTCAGCGGCGTTCAGCCCCGCCTGTTGATCAACAGCGCCCTCACCCCGCCCCAGATCAAGTTTCTGCTCGCTCGCGAGATCGGCTACCAATACCTGAATCTGAAGGAACGCGCGCCGACCTCCTCGCCCGATCGGGTCGAGTCCTATGGCCAGGTGCTCAATGACTACCTGGCCTCCTACTTCGCCGGGGCCCTGCTGCTTCCGGAGACCGCGATGCTGCCGGCATTGGAGTCGTTCTTCGCGGCCGATCGCTGGCAGCCGGAGGCGTTGCTGGCCATGCTCGACCGCTTCGACGCCTCGCCCGAGATGCTGCTCTATCGCTTCAGCGAGCTGATTCCTCAGTGGTTCGGCATCTCCCTCCATTTCCTGCGCCTCCACGACCACGGCGGGCGCTATCGCCTGGTCAAGCAGCTCAACATGAGCCGGCTCGTTCTGCCGACCGGCCTCGGCCTGAATGAGACGTTCTGCCGCCGCTGGCTCACGGTGCGCCTCCTGCGTGAGCTGCGCGAGCAGCAGAGGGCGAATCCCGGCGCCCCTTCGCTCCAGGCTGGCGCCCAGCTGTCAGAGTTTCTGAGCACGCACGATCGCTTCCTATGCCTGGGCTTCGCCAGGCCGCTCGTCCTGACGCCGGGCATCAACAGCAGCGTCGTCGTCGGCTTTCGCGTCAACGCGGACCTCCGGCGGCAGGTCCGCTTCCTCGACGACCCGGCCATCCCTTCCCGCATCATTAACGAGACGTGCGAGCGCTGCCCGCTGACCGCCGAGCAGTGCGCCCTGCGGAGCGCGCCGCCGACGATCTGGGAGGAGGAGCGCGGGCGGGAACGGCGGCGAGAGGCTCTCAAGCGGCTCATGGCCCAGGTGCGCGGTTGAGATCCGAGGCGGAAAGGCGACGATGAATCCCGGCACCGTCGTCGTGCTGAATGGCGCTTCGAGCAGCGGCAAGTCGACGCTTCTGGCGGCCTTGCAGCTCGCCCTGCCTGAGCCGTTCCTGGCGGCAGGTCTCGATCGCTTCCTCTGGATGTTGCCGGCGCGCTACCTCGATCGCCCCCTCTGGGACGACGTGCTGGGCCGGGCGACCCACGCCGGGTCCACGGGCCATCGCCTGGTTGCCGGCATGCACCGGGCCATCCGCGCCCTGGCCCTCGCCGGCAATCATGTCCTCGCCGACCACGTCCTGGTGGAATCTGCCTGGGTGGCCGACTGCGCGGACCAGCTGGCCGATCTGCCGGCTTTTCTCATCGGCGTACGCTGCCCCCTGGCGGTGCTCGAGGCGCGCGAGCGGGCGCGCCAGGATCGCACGCTCGGCCAGGCGCGGGCGCAGTTCGACCGGGTGCATGCCGGCATCGCCTACGACCTGGAGGTCGACACGGCGCGCCACGATCCGGAGGCTTGCGCCCAGCGCGTGCTCGCCCGCCTTCACGCCGGCGCGCCCAGCGCCCTGCGGCAGCTGCGCCGCCGACGGCCCGACCCGGCGCCGGAGTGATCCATGCGCCGTGACCTATTCCCCTGGACGGCCACCGGCATCCTGCTCCTGGCCGCCTGGGCCCGCCTCAGCCGGCTGACCTGGTATAGCCTGGACGTCGACGAGGCCTTCTCGCTCTTCTGGGCGCGGGTGCCGCTCGGCCAGCTCGTCCCCGACCTGCTGGCGCTGCGCGGCGATCCCCATCCGCCCGGCTACTACGCGCTGCTCAAGCCGTGGCTGTGGCTCCTGGGCGAGAACGAACCGGGCCTGCGCCTCTTCTCCGCCCTGGCCGGTCTCCTTTTCGTTGCCCTGATCTGGCGCCTGGGGCGCGATCTGCTGGGCCCGACGCCGGCGCTCGTGGCCGCCGCCTTGGCGGCCGTCAGCCCGGGGCTGGTCTACGCCAGCCTGGACGCGCGCATGGACCTGCCGGCAGCCACCTTCGCCCTGGCCGGCGCCTGGGCGCTGTGGCGCGGATTGGGCCTGACAGCGGCCGGCGCGCCGGCCCTGGCGCGGGCCATCGCCTTCGGCACAGCCTTTCTCTTCCTGACGCTCGCCTGCTACAGCCATCTCGCCGGCGCGCTTTTCGTCGCCGGCCTGGCGCCAGCCTGCCTGCTTTGGGCGTGGCCCTCCGTCCGCCAGAATGGGGGATGGCGCACGGCCGGTCCGGCCCTGCTGACGCTGCTGGGCGTGGCGATCGCCTATTTGCCATACGCCCTGAATGCCTGGCGGGTGAGCGCCTTCGCCGGCGGGGTCATCACGCGGTCCGCGCCTGACATCGCGGAGATCTTGACGATCGCCGTCGGGTGGACGCTGACGCACAACGCCCTGCCGCCGGCGCCCCTGGCGGTCGTGGCGGCCGTCTTCGTCTGGGTGGCGGTGCTCCTCGGTGGCCCGGTCGCCCGGCGGCTGACACGCTGGGGCGGCCTCATCGCCTTGTTGCTGGTGCCTCTGCTGCTTGTGGTCGTCCTCTCGCAGCGCCAGGCGCTCCTGCAACCCAAGATCCTGGCCGTGACCACGGCCGGCCCCCTGCTACTCGCGCTGAGCGCTCTGACGGCGGAACGGCGCCCCGGCTGGGGCGCGCCCGTCTTGTCAGCCGCCGCCTTGCTCCCGCTGTTCGGCCTATCGCTCTGGGGGTATGCGGAGCTCTGGCGGCCGGAGGCGCAACGGGACAACTGGGAGGCGGCGGCCGCCTATCTCGAGGCGCACGTCGGCCCGCGCGACGTCGTGCTAACGCACCTCCACTTCTACGACAAGGCGTTGGCCTTCTACTATGACGGTCCGATCGTCACCCCCTTCGGCAGCCGCCTGGTTGACGACGACGAGGTGGCCCGCGGCCTGGCGCCCTACCTGGATCATGAGGTACTCTGGCTGGCGCAATCGGGCCACGAGCTGACTGACCCGGACAGCCGGCTGGAGAACTGGTTGATGGCTCGCTACCCGGTCGTCACCGCCCAGTTCCCCATGCACATCACGCTCAAGGGCTTCCTGCTCGCGGCGAGCGGCTTTCCACCCCTGCCCGGCACGCGTCCGCTGGAGGTGGCCTTTGCCGGCGGCGGTCGCCTGAGCGGCGTCTGGCTCGACCAGCGGCGGCTGCCGGCAGACGACATCTGGCTGCACCCGCCGAGCAACTGGCTGCACGTCGTCCTCTACGCCACACCGGGCGACTATCGCCTGACGCTGGAGGACGGCCCCGGCAACGTGTGGGGCGGGCAGCTTCCGTCGCCGGGCATCCCCGTGACCGGCGATCCGAAGACGGTCATCCGCCACGATGTCGACCTGAACCTGAACCCGGCGATGCCGGCCGGGCCCTACAAGGTCGTGCTGCGGCAGATCGGGCCCGACGGGCCCATGCCGCGGGCGGACAATGGCGAGACCTGGCTGATCTTAGAGCAGGTGGAGGTCCTGCCCTGACGCCGATGGCGCGAGGGACGACGACGCCCAACGATGCGCCGGGCCGCGCGGCCGGCCGGCGCCTCCCGCGACAGGACCTGATCGCCCTGGCGCTCCTGGGCGCTGCGGTGATCGCCTTTTATCTGCCAGTCGTCACTGGCCGTGCCTGGCTGCCGGCAGGCGGCGGAGACCTCGTCTCGTTCCTCTACCCGATGTACCGGTTCATCGCCGGCAGCCTGTGGGACGGCCAGATTCCGCTCTGGAATCCACACCAGTATGCTGGCACACCTCTGATCGCCGACAACCAGGCGGGCATCTTCTATCCCGTCAACCTGATCCTCTACCTGGTGAACCCGTCGTTTGGCTATGGGGCGCTCCAGGCGCTGGTCATCGGCCATGTCTGGCTGGCCGGCGCCGCCATGTTCGTCTGCCTGCGCTACTTCTGGCCCGACGCGTCGGTGCCGGCCGGCCCGGCCCTGGTCGGGGCGCTCGTCTTCATGTTCTCTGACGTCTTCGTCATTCATGCCGGTAACCTGAACCTGATTGCCGTCGCCGCCTGGCTGCCCCTGACCTTCCTCGCCTATCACCGGGCGCTGCTCGCGCCTCGACGGCGCGACGGGCTGGCCTGGGCAGTGGCGTCCGGCGCCCTGTTCGGCGTGGCCACGCTGGCCGGCCACGGGCAGATGACCTTCATCACGGCCAGCTTCCTGGGCAGCTACGCCGTCTATCGGCTGGCGGCGGAGCGCGATCGGCGGGCGCTGCCGCTGCTCGTCCTCGTCGGCCTGATCGGAGCCGGCATGGCGGCGGTCAGCCTGTTGCCGGCAGCGCTGCTGACGCCGCTGACTCGCCGCGGCGACTTCGGCTACGCACAGGCGGCGGCCTATGCGCTGCCCCCGCGTGGCCTGGTCGGCCTGATCGCCCCCGGGTTCTATGGCCGGAGCACGCTCGCCTTCTGGGGCGACTGGCCGCGCGTGGAAACGGGCTATGCCGGCATCCTGCCGCTTCTCCTGGCGCCCCTGGCGCTGTCGCTCCGGCCCCGGCGCCGGCGCCTGTTCTTCGGCCTGGCAGGTATCGTCTTCCTCTTGTTGGCGCTGGGCCCGGCGACGCCCGTTCACCGGCTCGCCTTCACTTTGCTGCCGTTGCCGTTCCAGGTGCCAGCACGCTGGGTGTTGCCCCTCGACTTCTGCCTGGCCTGGTTGGCCGCCGACGGGGTGGCCGCCCTCTACGCCGGCAGGGCGGGCGACCGGCGACGCTGGATCGCCGGGGCCGGCGTCGCGCTGCTGTTGGCTCTGGTCTGGCTCGCCGTGCAGGCCGCGCGGGCGCCGGCGGCGCGCCAGGACCAGGCCTGGCAGGCGGTTCTGATCGCGGCCGTCTTCGGTGCCGCCGGGTGGCTCCTGCTCTGGCGCCGTCTGATCGGGCGGCTGCCGGCGCCGCGCTTCCTGGCCCTGGCCGTGGCCCTGGTGGCCACCGATCTCATCGCGCTCGGCGCGGCCGTGGAGATCGAGCCGAATCGCCCGACGACGGGGTATGAGCGGGCGGCGGCGATCAACTACCTTAAGGGCGACCCGGGCATCCACCGGCTGGACGTGGCCACCGGACTGTGGCAGCCGAGCGCAGCGCAGCTTCACGGCCTATACGACGTCGGCGGGGTCTTCAATCCCCTCCAGCTGGCCAACCACGCCGTCTACATGGGCGCTGTTGGCTTCCGTGGCTCGCCCCTCTACAACCTGACCGGGGTCAAGTACATCGTGGCGGACAAGCTCGAGCCGCCCGGCGACACGGCGTTCATCGTGCCGGTGTTCAACGGCGACCCTGATGTGGACGTCTACCTCAACACCCGGGCGCTTCCCCGCGTCTTCCTGGCCTATGAGGCCATCGTCGCGCCGGACGCCGACGCGGCCTTCGCGGCGGTGCACGCGGCAGGGTTCGATCCCGCGCACCAGGTGGTTGTGGAAGACGGCCCCGCGATCGCCGGCGGGCTGGGCGGCGGGCAGGTGGAGATCACGCGGTACGATCGCAATCGGGCCGTCTTCACCGTGTCCACCGATGGCCCGGCCTATCTGGTGCTCAGCGACGTCTATCATCCCGATTGGCGGGCGACACGAAACGGCGAGTCAGTCCCGATCTACAGCGCTGATTACGCCTTCCGCGCGGTCTTCCTGCCAGAAGGCGGCCGGCATGTCGTGGCCATGCGCTTCGCGCCCAGGGGCTGGCCGACTGGCGCGGCGCTGTCGCTGGTGACGATGGGGTTGTTAGGGGGGTGGGGGATAGTCTGGCGGCGGAAGATCGGGTAGGCGGTTGGTAGATTCGCGGGTCCTTTCGGCCGCGACCGCCGGACCAGCTGACCACCAGACTGCCGGATGACCCATTTAGGGCAGGACGAAGAGGCGTTGGAGCCATTCCCGGATCTCAACCGGGCGGAGGAATTGGCCCAGGAACTGGTCGCCAAGCCATATCTCGAAGTGGAGATGGGCGTCCTCGGTCTCGCTGCTGAGCGAGGCAGGCGAGCCGCTGTTGCCGACCTCCCCAAGTAATTGCCCGCGCGCGACGGGGGCGCCGGCCACGATGTCGGGCGCGATCCAGCGCAGGTGGGCGTAGCGCGTGACCAGGCCGTCGTCGTGCTGGATCCAGACCTGGCGGCCGCGGTAGCCGTCCAGTGCCTCCGCCGTCGTGTAGCCCAGCGCCACGGAGTCGGCCTGCCAGCGGGCGAGCTCCGCCGGCGTGGGCGGTGTGTAATCCTGGAGCGAGCGAATGACCGTGCCGGCGACGGGGGCGCGCACGCGGGTGCCCGGTTGCCAATAGTAGTCGGTCCCCTCGTGCAGGCCGAGGCGGTAATGCCGCGGCGCGTCGGGCAACTGCAGGTCGCGTGCCGGCAGGTCAGTGCCCTCGATCGGGGGCAGCCAGCCGCCCAGTGTGGCCAGGTAGTTCTCGTCGTGCAGCCGCTCGGCGACCGCTTCGCCTGCCGGTACCACGCGGCTCTGCGCCGGGTCGCCGACAAACCAGATACGGTCCTGGCCGGCCAGAAGAAGCTGGCCGCTGGCCGGGTCGACCCACACCGCAGTGGCGGCCGCCCGATCTCGCCGTTGCCAGAGGGCCAGCAGCCGGCCGGTCGCCGGATCGAGCTGGAGCAGGCGGGTGCCCCCGCGATCGAGCACGAAGACGCCGTTGGCCGCCGCTGCCACCTGGCGGGGGCGCTCGATGGCCACGCCGGGGCGAAAGGCGCGATCGGTGCTCACCTCCGCGCCGTCTACCTGGAAGCGCACCAGCTCGCCGCCGGCCTCGCTTCCCAGCGCCTGTAACAGGTAGACGGCCTGGCCATCGGCCGCCAGATCCACCTGGCGGCCCTCGGGAATGCGCCAGGCGGACTCGTCCACGTCCGGCGCGTAGCGCGTGACGGTGCTGTAGCTGCCCTCCACCACGAACCGCTCGATCCCGGCGGTGGCCAGGCCCAGCGTATAGTGTGACGACGTAGCGCCGATGCCCCGCACGTGCCGCTCGAGCGACCAGTCGCCTGACGCCAGATCGAGCCGGTAGACGTCGCCGCCCCGGCCCAGTACCAGGAGCGCCTCGCCGGAGACGGCCAGGTCGAACGGTTCGAGGACCGGCACGCCGGCCACGAGGTCGCCCGGGCTCAGGATTGGGCGTGGCGGCTGCTCGCCGTCGCCGGCCAGGGCCAGCACACGCCCGCTGTCGACGAGGTAGAGCGTCTCGCCGAGGCGAGCGATGGCCAATGGGTGCACCAAATGGCGTTCGGCCAGGCGCCATTCGCCGGCATTGCCGGCATCCAGCCAGTTGAAGGCGCCGCCGCCGGCGGCGGCCTCGGCGCCGAGCACGTCGTCGAGGTTGGCCAGGACGGCCGCCAGGGCGAGGTGATCTGGCTCGTCGTCGCGATCGGCGGGCAGCGCGATGCGCGCGCTGGCCACACCCTGGTTGGCGAGGTGATCGACCCAGTTCCCGCTGGCCTCCAGATCGGGCACGATGGCGTAGCGGCCCCGGGAAGCGAGCGTTGTAACCAATGCGCCGGACGTGGAGAGCGCGCGACAGCTATCGGGCGCCGCCTGCGCGAGGCCGTCGCCGGTCTCATAGAAGAGCACCAGCCAGGCGTCGGCCAGGAACTGGCGTAGCGCCTGGCTTTGAGCCGCGGAGAAGGGGTATGGACCGCCGCTACCCTGCGCGTCGCCGGCGGGATCGGGGGTCCAGGCGTTTGCCGGGCAGCGCCCGAAACGGGTGTCCGCGTTGTGGTCAAGGAAGACGCCGTCGCTGCCCTGGCGGCCAACGTTAGGGACGACCCAGAGAGAGATGTCCCCCGGCACGCCGGCTGGATCGGTCTGGTAGGCGGCCAGCACTTCGCCCGGGAACGGGCTGTCCCAGCCGACGAGGACGACCTTGAGCGGCCCCTGGCCGACGCGATGCGCCACCAGAGGCGCGCCGTTCCCGCCAGCGCCCAGCTCGACCTGCGCGATCGGGGTCGGCGTGGGCGCCGCGGTGGTTGAGGGGCGCGGCGCTTCGGTCGCGGTTGGCGCCAGTTCAACCGGCGCCGGCAGCTCGTCGACGACGGTCATCACGGGCGGTAGCATCGCCGTGGGCGAGGCGGCCGGGACCGGGAGGGCCGGGTCGGATCGGGCCTGGGAGTCGTCGGCGCACGCTGCCGGCACGAGGGCCAGCAGCCAGGCGATGGCCAGGAGCGCGATCGTGGCCCGGCCAGGACCAAATGAGGGCAAGCGGATCATGGCGGGCTATTCTATGCGCCAGAAGCGGGGCGCGGCAAGGGGATGGTCGGAACCGGCGCGGCGCCGACGTAACGACGCCCGCCAGCGCGCCAGGCGGGTCAGCCGACGAAAGCCAGGGCCAGCAAAGCCAGCACGACCGCGGCCATGCTGCCCATGAGCTGGTGGATCGACCAGAAGGTCAGCGACGGATGGTAGTTCCGATCGGCCCAGTCGCCGCGCCACATGCGCCGGCCGTGGTGGAGGGCGACGGGCAGGTTGACCAGGGCGATCAGGGTGACCCAGGCAGGCAGGCCGGCCAGCGGCCAGGCGGCTAGGGCCAGGTAGCCGAGGGCCAGCGAGACGACGTAGACGCGCGCGGCGCCGCGGCCGCCCAGGCGCACAAAGAGCGTGCGCTTGCCAACGGCGGCGTCGGCCGCCGCGTCGGGCACGCTCACGGCGATCAGCATGGCGATCTGCCAGAAGAGGAACGGCACCGTAACCGGTAGCAGGCGCGGGTCGAGACGCCCGGCATGAATGTAGGTGCCGAGCAGCGGCGTGAAGACGGCCATGAGCAACGCACCGCCGACCTCGCCCAAACCGCGCCGATGCAGGTGGATCGGCGGGGCGCTGTAGAACCAGGACCAGGTGACGCCTACAAGCACGAGCGGGAGTGTCCAGGGGCCGGTCTCGGGCAGCCCGGCCAGGCCGGCGCCTGCCAGCATAGAGATCGCCAACAGAACCAGCGCCGCCCGGAGCGCCAGGCGTGGGGAGACGAGGCCCTGCGGCAGGGCGCGACTGCCACCCGACCAGCGGGTGTAGGTCTCATTCACGCGGTCTGCCGGCAGGTCGAAGTAATCGTTGCTGATGGCGTTCATCAGCTGGGCGGCCGTGATGGTCACCTGACCGAGGACGAGGACAGACGCCTCGATCGCCTGGCCGGCCGACAACGCCAGCGCGACGCCGAGCCCGTGCACGACGAAACCGCCGGCCATGAATGGCAGGCGGGCCAGCCGGACCAGGCCGGCGAGTTGAGTGGAGAAGGGTTGTCGCATGTGGCGTCGGGCCCCGGGGACCGCGG
>JBFGLK010000040.1:0-11227 GCA_041576195.1 Promineifilaceae bacterium (SeqCode) | reverse complement strand
GATACCTCGATCGCCACGAAGTCATCCACGCTGTCGAATGACTTCCGGCGGAAGTCGAACTCCAGCGTCGCCTCATGCGCCGAGCTCAAGTCGACCGCCCGCTGGATGCCGCGGTTGGGCGCTGCAATCGAGAGCTGGCCGTTGTCGATCTGCACGTTGCCGACGGCCGCCCCGTCTGACTCGCCGACCTCCTGCCAATCCTCACTCCAACTCATCGTGCCGATGCTGTTGCTCAGGCTGTCGAAACTGAAGTCATCCAGGGCCGTTCCCACGACGAACGTGTCGGCCGAGCGGATCTCCTGATCCGCATAAACGCGCAGACCGGCCCGGGCAACGAGGGCCTCGTGCTGCGCCGGCGTGAGCCAGGCGGCCACCGCGTCGATGAGCGCCAGCTCGCGGTCGACGCGCGCGCCGACGGCGGCCACACCACGAGCCGCTCGCTCTACGTCGTCGCTCTGCACGATGTAGCGGGCTGCGCCGCTCATGTCGGCGACCCGATCGCGTTCCGTTTTGGCGCCAACCATCAAGGCGCACAGGACGACAAGCAGAATGAGGGCGTGCGGACCGACGAATCGTCGGTTGTGAGTCTGTCTGGAAGCTCGCTGGTGGTTCACGGCTTGCTGTGCCTCCAGTGGCCGGATACCGTTTCGGGGCCTGGCGCCCGCCAAACGGGCGGGCAAGCTCCAGGCCAGTTACCACTCATGATGGTGTGGAAGCATTACGCTCTTGATTACAAAGGATCTGAGGGAATAGGACGCTGGTACCATTACTTTTCGTGACCAGTCCTATGGCTCCCCCGTGACCGGCACCCCGTTACTCTGGTGGCACCCAGTGATTGATGCTGGTGGTCGCGGTGGACCAGGTGTAGTTGTTCGACCAGGTGTAGTTGTTTGACCAGATATAGTTGTTCGACCAGGTATAGCCGTTCGACCAGGTGTAGCCGTTTGACCAGGTGTAGCCGTTCGACCAGGTATAGGCGTCGGCCCACAGGTAGCTTCCGCTCCAGGCGAAGCCATCGACCTCGGCGCCATTGTCGTCGAGAATAACGAAGTGGCCGTCCGCGTTCTGATTGGCCCGGCCGCCGAAATGGAGCGCCCCGGCCAGATCGGCGGCTACGTCAAGCCCCTGGTTGGCGCAGCCGCCGGCGACGCTGGCGACCGAACCCGGCGCGTCGATCATGCCGGCACCCTGCTGGAAGACACTAAACGCCAGCGCACCGGCGACATCTATGGCCGGCCGCGCGCCGTCCAGCAGGCGGCACTTGACCTCGTCGGGCGTGAGGCCCGGCTCGGCCTGGAGCATCAAAGCGACCACGCCCGCAGTGACCGCCGCGGCCTGCGAGGTGCCGGACATGGTGTAGAGATTGCCTGCGTAGAAGAAGTCAGGGTGTTCCTGTGCGATCACGCTGTCCGCATCCATCAGGCTGAGTATGTGGCCGCCCGGCGCCACGATCTCCGGCTTGACGAACCCTTCCACCGTGGGGCCGACACTGGAAAAGGAAGCGACGAAATCGTCGGCGGCGACGGCCGGCGTATAGTTGTCGCTCATGGCGCCGACCGTGATGACGTACGGCACGTTGCCGGGCACGCCCACGGTCATCGGATCCGGCCCGTTGTTGCCGGCAGCCGCCACGACGACGATGCCCGCCTGCCAGGCCCGCATGACGGCCTGGTTCAGCGGATCCTCCCAATAGTAAGAGACTGGAGGCGAGCTGAACGACAGGTTGACGACGCGAATGGCGTGCTCGTCCCGGTGGGCCACGATCCAGTCCAGACCGCGGATCACGTCGCTGTAGGTGCCCACGCCCTGGCCGTCGAACGCCTGCACGATCACCAGGCCGACGTCCGGCGCGACGCCGTTGTATTGCCAGGCCCGCGTGCGGGCGCTGCTGCCGATGATGGACGTCACATGCGTGCCGTGTCCGCTGTCATCGGCGGTGCCGCCCGTCTGGTCCAGAATGGCGTCGTAGCGGGCGACAATCCGATGACGGTTGCTGGTGTCCTTCTGCAGGTCGATATGCTCCCAGAGGCCGGTGTCGAGCACCGCCACGTTGACGCCGGCGCCGGTGATGCCGGCGGCGTGCAGGCTGGCGGCGCCGACCAGGTTTGGATAGACCGTGTCCGCCTGCGTCGGCCCGGCGGCAACCAGGCGCCGATCGGCGAAAACCCGAACCGGCGCCTCGCTGCTGATGAGGGCCGCCAACTGGTCCGGCATCATGCTGGCGCCCACTGCATCGATGAGCGCCAGCTGATGCGTGACCATCGCCCCCGTAGCGGTCACAGCGGACGCCGCGGCGTCACTGCTGGTCCCCTGCACGATGTACGTGTTCGGGCTCCCTGCCCGGAGGTGAGGCGTGCCAGAGTTCCAGATGTGACCGATGAGGAGGGCCAAAGCGACGAGAAACGCCAGGCGCAGTATGGCCGGTGGTCCGGGATAGTGAGTCTGGATTGGTCGCTTGTTCATGTCAATGTCCCTGGGCCTTTCAGAGGGCCTTTCACTGCCGCGGGCTCTTGCTAGCTAGCCGGGCGGACAATCTTGACCTCGGTGGCCTGGTTGTCACCGCTCTTGTAGTAGAGCATGGGGTCGGTCAGCCGGATGACCTTGAGCTTGACGTCGCCCTTGGAAGCCGGCACCCGGGCTGTGATGGCACATTGTCCGGCGGCGTCGGTCACGCAGCTGACGTAGCCGGTCAGATTGCTGGTCCACTGCGCATCCACGAGGACGTTGTGTACGGGCATGCCGGCATCGTCGACGACCGTCACGACATAGGTCACCTCCCACTGCGCCGCGTCCACCCAGGCCGCCGTGCCCACGAAGGTGGCCACGTGCATGCCAGGCCGATACGCTGGTGGCTTCACCCGGATCTCCGTGCCGTTGCTGTCACCATCGGGATCCGCGTTTCGGTCGGCGCGATAGACATGGTACCAATGGTCCGCGCCCATTACCTTGAGCTTGACCTCGGTTACGTTCGGGGGGACCGCGGTGGCTGCGACGACACATTGACCCAGGCTATCTGTGGTGCAGGCGACCGCCCCGGAGAGACCGCCAGTCCACTCCGCGCTCACAGGCATGTTGGCCAGGGGCTGGCCCGCATCCGTGTGCATCGTGATCGTGACGCTGAGATCCCAGCCAGTGCTGGAGGACCAGGATGAGACACCGTCCAGATCCGCCACGCTCGTGTAGGGCCGGTTCGTCGGTGGCTTGACCGCGATCTCGGTGCCATTGCTCTCGCCGTCCGGGTCCCAATTGTCGCCATCCTTGTAGTACAACAAGCCATGGCTCAGGTTGAGCACTTTCAGCTTGACCTCGCCCATGGAGTCCGGGACATCCGCCGCGATCGTGCACTGGCCGCTGGCGTCGGTCGTGCAGGACACCGCGCCGTGCAGCCCGCGCGTCCACTCGGCGCCGACAACGGCGCCGGACACGGCCCGGCCCGCGTGATCAACCGTAGAAATGGTCACAGTCATGAACCACGCATTCCGCGAGATCCACCGGCTGGTTCTGTCGAGGTCGCTGACATGTAGGCTGGGTCGTAGCGCCGGCGGCTTGATGACGATCTCGCCATCGGTGCTGTCCCCATCCGGATCGGAGTCTAGTTCCTGGCTGTAGACGAAGAGTGGATCGGCGATGTTTCGTACCTGGAACTTGACCTCGGAAATGCTCTCGGGCACAGCTCGCGTGAAGCCACATAGTCCATCGGCGTTGACGACGCAGCTGTCAGGTCCGCTGAGACCGCGTGTCCAGTCGCCTTCGATGACGCTGCCGGCTCTGGGCAGGTCGCGATAGTCGCGAGAGGAGATTGTCAGGCTCAGGCTCCACGTGCTGCTGCTACTCCAGCTGGATGTAGCGTCCATGTCGGTCAAAGACAGTGTTGGCCGCACAAGCGGCCTGCTGCCCACGCGAACGGTGCCATTGCTGTCGCCATCGCGATCTTCATTCCCGGCGGCAACATAGGGCAAGGATGGATGGCTGACTGCCGCCACGCGCATGACCATCAGCTCCGCGCCTTCCGGAACGGCTGTCGCAAAGAGGCACACGCCCCTACCGTCTGTTTCGCAGCTCTGCTCACCCGGAATATCATCGAACGTGACCGTCACTGTGGCGCCCGGGACGCGCGTCCGAAACTCGTCGCGGATTGTCACCGTCGTGGTATAGCTCCAGCTTGAGCGGCTGGTCCACGCCGTGGTGCCGTCGATGTCGGCAACGTAGATCCACGTACCCGGGGGTCGCTCATCCTCGACCCAGTCATTCGCCGAGATCTCGGTCTGAGCCAGGTTGACGTGCCCCCCAGCCCAGGCGAATGCGCCGGACCAGATGAAGGCGCCAGCCCAGGCGAAGGCCCCGGACCAGATGAAGGCACCGGCCCAGGCAAAGGCGCCCGACCAGATGAAAGCCCCGGCCCAGGCAAAGGCACCGGACCAGATGAAGGCACCGGCCCAGGCAAAGGCGCCCGACCAGATGAAGGCGCCAGCCCAGGCAAAGGCCCCGGCCCAAATGAAGGCGCCAGCCCAGGCGAATGCACCGGACCAGATGAAGGCACCGCTATCCAGAGTCAGGGTGCCCTCCTCGGAGACCCACTGACGGGACTGTTCGCCTACGTCGTCGGGATTGAGCCAGGACAGATCCTCGGTTCTGGCCATGCCCAGCCCAGCCCTGACGTTTTCTCCGAGTTCATCCTGTCCGTCCAGAAAGTAGAGATAGATCTGGCCATCCTCGCTGGCCATACGCTGGACTGGGCCCTGGTAGTGGAAGGCCAGCTCGGCTTCATCGACCATTGGGCTGCCGGCGTCGTCAAGGACCGGATGGCCGCTCTCGTCCAGCAAAGCCCAGCCATGCGCCAGGTCCTGCTGGATATCCATGCCAACATTGGCGACGCCGTCCGGTGGGAAACTCGCGTCCTGGATCGCGTCTGGCGCCCAGATACGACCAGCTCCCTGACGGAAGATCGTCTCGGTCGGCCGGCCGCTATCATCCACCGTCGGTCGAGCCGAAACCATCAGACGGAACTTGACCTGGTCTGGCGTCAGCGCCGGGTTGGCCTGAAGCATGAGCGCGACTACCCCAGAGGCGGCGGCTGTGGCCATACTGGTGCCGTGCATGCGGAAAAGACTCTGCGTTTCCTGGTAATCGGGATGCTCCTCGACCAGGTGGGCCACGCTGGCGGTCGCCTGTTCATTGTGCATGAAGGAGACGATGTTCGCCCCAGGTGCCAGAACGTCCGGCTTGACGAATCCATCCCGGGTAGGGCCGCTCGCCGACCACGGGGCGACCCGATCATCGCCCCAGTAGCCAGGGGTTCGGCCGTTGTCGAGCGCGCCCACGGTGATGACGTAGGGATCGTTACCTGGAACCGTGATGCTCTCGGCGCGGGGACCCGTGTTTCCAGCTGCGGCCAATACAACGATGCCGACCGCCCAGGCCTTCTCTACAGCCCGGTTGAGCGGATCGACGAAGTAGGGCGCGCTGGCCTCGCCGCTGAGACTCATGTTCAGAATGCGAATGGGTGCCGGCAGCTCAGGATTGTTCCGATTGTCAACAACCCATTGGATGCCCTGAATCACGTCCTCATATGTGCCGTTGCCGTAATCGTCCAGCACGCGTACGCTGATCACGCTGGCGCCGGGAGCAACGCCCATGGCCGTGCCTGTCGAGTCATCCGTGATCTGGCTCCAGATAATGCCAGCCACGTGCGATCCGTGGCCGTAGTTGTCACGGCTAAGGTCGGCTGGGTAGTAGCAATAGCCGTACGTGGCATTGTAGTCAGGGTCGGTGTAGTGAGGGCATTGGATGGTCCCCAGGGCATCGCCGGTGAAGTCGAATTGGCCGGAGTACTGCTTCCGTACCGACGTGCCTTTACCCTGGCTGAGGAGGGTTTTGACTGCGGAATCCATGTACACGCCACTGTCGACCACGGCGATGCCGACTCCACTACCATCCAGGGCACGGCTGCTCAGACTACTGTTGCCGCCAACTTCCTCGCGAAAGTGACCGTGAAGGACGTCAGCCCCAACATCGATGCCGATGGGGTTGGCCAGCTCCCAGCGCGCCTGGCTATCGGTTGGCTGGACGTCCTTCCGCGCCGGGTCCCAGGTTGAAGACAAATCGCCGACGAAGCCAAGCTGTTCCTTGTCGTAGAGCACCGCGAACGCTCCGGGTACCTCCGGAGATGTGAGGTACGCAACGAGGGTTGCGTCAAGAACCAGGCCGGTCGTGATCTGGCCGGCAGGCGTCACCACATACAGGCGATCCCCTGCATCCCCCAGGATGACGGAACCGTCGGCCAGGATGACGGGGCTGCCTATGATGTCGTTCCGCGCAGACAGGGTCCAGAGGGCTTCTCCATTCCGTGCGTTGAGAGCAATCAGACGCTCGCGGTCGGCAACGTAGGCGACACCATCGTCGCTGACAGCGGGTGCACTGAGGAGCTTGTTCGCCGGCATCACAAAGCGGAGCGCTCCATCAGGCTCGATGGCAAAGAGTGACTTCTGGGTGGTCACGAGTAGGGTGCCATCGGGGCCGACAACGGGCGTGGCGATGGGCTTGTCTGGCAGGGGTGTCGAGAACAGCAGTTCACCACTGACGCGGTCAAGCCCGTAGATCCTTGAACCACCGATGGACACGAGGAAGAGGCGATTCTCCGTCGTCGTAGGCGCGAAATCCAGACCTTCGCCCACTTTCATGGGGAGAGACAAATGCCAGAGCAGGTCGATCCCACTATCTGGCTCCGCGAGGTGAATGGCGTAGATGTGGCTGCTGCCGGCGTCGCCGTTCGGCAGGATACCGCTGGACTGTAGGTAGACCGCTCCATCGGCCGCAACCACGGGTCGGGCATAGGGTCCGGAGCGGTCGCCATCGGGACGGAATCGCTGTAACTCCGCGCCGGTGAGCGGGTCCACTATCTTTAGCACCGCGTTGTCCGCGTTGGCCATGGCGTATAGCCGGTCACCGGTGGGCCCAATGGCCAGGCTTGTGACCACGCTTCGCTCTTGCTCACGCCACAGAATGCTGCCGTCCTCCACGTCGAGCGCTATGATGTTGAAACGATCGGAAGACGGCGACTTCTGCCCCACGAAGTAGACGGTCGAGACGCCGTCGAAGACAGGCGAGGAGATGAGGCCCTCGAAGGGCAAGTCTTCTCTTGACCAGAAAGCGTGACCCGTCGAATCGATGCGGGCAGCGACCGAGGCTTGACCAATCGCGACGACGCTGCCGTCGCCCAGCATAACCCCCGCCAGATCACCGCTACCGGCAAGAGAGTAGATGCTTTTCTTCTCCTTGCGCTCGGTAACCCACCCGGGCCGTAAGCCAGACGCGCTTACGGGGGCGTTGCGGGTAATGGACACGACGCCTGGCTGACCGGACAGCAGACCCAACCGGCTGGCGGGCAGAGTCGCGCCAACGGCGTCGACAAGCCAGAGGCGGCTGGTGACCGCGCCACCGGCACGGACTACGGCTGCGGCAGCCTCGTCGGCGCTGCTGGCAGTGACGATGACGCTCACATCCCCGGCCGAAGTCAGAAGAGGGTCTACGAAAGCCTGGATGCTCGCAGGCGCTCGCCTCAGGATTCCCGGTAGAATCAGGGCTGCCACGAGAGCCAGGTTTATTAGCGTGCTCAGCTTGCGTCGCATGGTCAAGTCCTCTCACGGTGGCTGGCACCGCAAGCGTGCCGCCCTGGGTGCCTTTCGTCAAGATGGGCGTGGTTGCCTGTTCTCATCTTCCGATTCGTGCATTACGGCGCCCGTTACCAGACGGTGTCCCCCATAGGATGTTGGTACTAGGGGTGGCTGTTGAGATCGGCGGCCGGGATGAATGCCATCTTGCGGGAGCATGACGGGGCCGGTTGACAGCGCGCGGGCTATGCCCGCGCCAAAGGTTACGCGGGGCGGCGGGCTACTCTGGTGCGACCCACTGGTTCATGTTGACCTCAACCGTACTCCACGTGACGTTGCCACTCCAGGCAAAGCCATTGCTCCAGATGTAGTTGCCGCTCCAGGCAAAGCCATTGCTCCAGATATAATTGCCACTCCAGGCGAAGCCGTTGCTCCAGATGTAGTTGCCGCTCCAGGCGAATCCGTTGCTCCAAATGTAGTTACCGCTCCAGGCAAAGCCGTCGCCGATGACCTGGCCGGCGGTGTCGCGCACGACGAATCTGCCAGCCGCGTCCTGCGCGGCTGGGCCGCCGAAGTGCTGGATCCCCGCCAAGTCGAGGCTCACGTCCAGGCCGACATTGGCCGCACCAGTCCCGGCGGCAAACACCGCACCGAAGGCGTCGATGCGTCCCGCCCCTTGCTGGAAGATGCTGTAGGCTGGTGACCCGTCGTGGCCAATGGATGCCAGTGCCGTCGAAAGCAGACGGTGTTTCACTTCGTCCGGTGTCAGTGCCGGGTTTCGCTCCAGCATCAGGGCGACCACGCCGGAGACCTGGGCCGCGCTCATCGACGTGCCGGATAGCTCATAGTAGTCCTTGTCGACTTTGCCCTGCGGATGTTCGACGGCCAGCTGGCTCTTGTCGTGCATGAGCCCCAGAATGTGCCCGCCGGGGGCCACTACTTCCGGCTTGACGAAGCCCTCGACGGTCGGGCCGGCGGCCGAGAAGGCCGGCACGTAATCATCGCTCCAGTCTGCTGGCGTGTAGGCGTCGGTAATCGCCCCTACCGTTACGACATAGGGGTTGTTGGCCGGCACGCCGATTGTCATCGGGTTGGGACCGCCGTTGCCGGCAGCGACGATGACGACGATGCCAGCCTCCCAGGCGCGCATGACCGCCTGGTTTAGCGGATCGTCCCAGTAATAGGAGCGTACCGGGGCGCTGAAAGAGAGGTTCATGACGCGGATATTGAGTGTCTCGCGGTTGGCCAGGACCCAGTCAATGCCGGCAATGATGTCCGCGTATGTCCCGCGACCTTCCTTGTCCAGCACCTGTACCGGAATGATGTGCGAGTTCGGGGCCACACCAAAGAATCGCCCGTCCGCACCACCGTCGCGATTGCTGATGATAGAGGCCACCATGGTACCGTGACCGTTCTTGTCCTGGGTGCCTGGTCGGCCTTTTAGGACGTTGTAGCCGTCGACCAATCCTCCGTCCTGTTGGTGTTTGCTCGATTTGAGTTGCTTGTAGGCCTTTACGCCGGTATCCAGCACGGCTACACCGATCCCGTTGCCGGTATAGCCCAGATCCCAGACCGCCGCGGCGTTCACGGCGGCGAAGCCGTCCACTGGTTCTGTATCGACGATGGCCCCAATCAAGCTCGCCAGGCGGAGTGAGACCAGGTCGACCTCCGCTTTTTCCCCGCCGCCAAACTGGGCGGTGTAGAGACGGACACGTACGCGCTCGAAGTCCGCTGCGGTGGTGAACGCCTCGGCTATATCAAGTGTGACGTCGATCAACGCATCCTCGGTCAGCGTCGTGTCGATCGGGAATACGTGCCACTCGCCGGTCGAAGACTGGAAAACCTGAACCTGGGCGGCGCGCAGGCCTTTCTCCTTGAAGACGAGGCGCAGGTCTACCAGCTCGGGCAAGGTCGAAGGGTCAACTGCCGGGGCGAACAGGAATCCTTGATAGGCGTTGGGCCGGATGTCACTTCTCGGAATGTCGTCGAAGTCCTCGCGGTGCCCATCCAGAGTCAGGATGTCCTCCAAGTCGAAGTCTTCTGGTCGCGTCTCATAGCCCTCGGCGGGCGCCAGTGCAATCGTCTGTCCGTCATACGTCAGCGCCAATCGCGCGCAGTCCACCTCAGCCTTCTCGCCACCCAGGCGCGTGGCCCCGAAGCGGACAGCCACCTGGCGGTAATCCTCAGGCGCGGCGAGCAGCCCGGTCAGGTCCAGCGTCGCGTCGATGAAGGCGTCGTCCGTCTCGAGCGTATTGAGCGGCAAACGGTGCCAGACATGCGTGGATGCCTGGAATACGTCCAGGTACGCCAAGGCCAGATTCTTCTCTTTGAAGCGGAACTGGACCTGGGCGCCCGATGGCGTCGCGCCTGACGGCAAACCCGGGCTGAAGAGATATGCCTGATAGATGTCGTCGTCGGGCGCGACGGGGACTTCATCGAGCTTATCCCGCTCGTCGTCGCAGGCGACCACCCGCGCAAGGTCAAAGCTGCTTGCGGTGACCTCGGTGCCGCCCACAGGAGCATAGATTGTGCCGGGGTCGGCCGAGTCCGCCACCTGGACGTGAGCATTGGGCCAAAGCCGGCCGACGGATCCGCCCAGTCGCGCCGCCGTGTCTGCCGGCAGCTCCACTTCCAGCGCGTTGATGACAGCTAGCTCGCGCGTGACCCGCCCGCCGAGCTCGGTTACCCGCGCGGCCAACAAGTCCAGCTCCTGGCCAGGCGACGCCTGAACAATCCAGGAGGTAGATGACGGAAATGTGGTGGAAACTGAAGTCGCGGCAGGCGCAGCCACCCGCGCATACGCTAGCGTTAGGAACAGCAGGGCGCCAAAGAGAACGACTAAGCCGGTCTGTCGGGTGAATGAGCGATGAGCCTTCATGACTGTCTCTTCGTCAAGGCTGACGGTGGGGCGTTGCCGGACGGATAAGCGTGCCGGTTGCCCTTCGGCCCTGACGTCAGGGGCGTTGCCGCCGACCCGCTTGGGCCAGGGCTCCGTGTCTTGCGCTTAGCGCCATTGTGGGGTGAGACAGTTTTGACAAGCATTACGACGGGACCCAGGTCATAGGACGTTGGTACTAGCCGAGGAGGCCGACGCCACCGATCAGCAAATCCTGCGCTGGAAGCGACGATTCAGGCGCCACGCGCCCCCCATGCCGCGGGTTGTTCAGTTTAGGTGGTCCAGTGGCCTGACCGGTGTGGACGTGGCGGCACCTAGGAGCTACGCGCCAGGGCAAGGCGCCGGTGGAAGCGCCATACGATGGCAAACGACGCCGCCAGGAGGAGGAGGAGAAGGACCGCGAACCAGACCTGTGGCGAGCCGGAATCCGCGCCAAACCCGACCCATGCAAGGACCACGGCGGTCGGGTCAGTAGGCGGTTCCGTGCCGTTGCCAGGCGCCGACCAGGAGCCGTCCTCGACCCAGCTGGTGAACGGCGTGCTGGCGGCAAACGATGCGGTCTGCGCGATCCAATCAGACGCCAGCAGGATGTCCAGATCGTCAAAATACACGTAGCCCTGTGGGCTGGCGCCTATCATGGTGATGCGCAGGACGGGTTCGGGCCAGGCAATGTCCGTGATCTCGTACGTCGCTTCATGATGCGCCGCATCGGAGCCGGCGG
>JBFGLK010000039.1:0-11229 GCA_041576195.1 Promineifilaceae bacterium (SeqCode) | reverse complement strand
CCTGGGCGCCGGGGCGCGGGTGGAGGCGATCGCCGCCGCCCTCAACCGCCGACCCCCACGGCCCCTGGTCGTCGACCCCGTGCTCGTCGACCATCGCGGCGCCGCGATGTTTCCCCCGGACGTGACCGTTGCCACCCGGCGCGCCCTCTTGCCCCTGGCGACGCTGATCACGCCCAACCGGCACGAGGCCGGGCTGCTGACCGGTCTCGTGGTGACCGACCTGGCGACAGCACGAGAGGCGGCGGCCCGCCTGCGGGAGCAAGGGGCCCGGGCGGTCTTGATCAAGGGGATCCCCGAGGGGAGCGACGTCGTCGACCTGTTGCAGGCCGAGGCGGCGCCACAAACGTGGCGGGCCCGGCGGCTGGCCACCGCCAACACCCACGGGGCCGGGGACACCTATGCCGCCGCCTGCGCCACCTTCCTGGCCGCCGGGGCGGATCTGGCGACCGCCGTGGCTCGGGCCCACGCGTTCGTCCAGGCGGCCATTGCCGCCGGGGCGGCCTGGCAGCTCGGTGCCGGCCACGGCCCGGTCGCCCAGTGGCGCGTCACCCCGTAGGCATCGGCAGCCCTTTGCCTCTTGCCACTGACCGTCGTCTCTGCTAACCTTCATTCAAAACGTTCTGAACACAGGGGATTCGTCATGCATGAAGCGTTGCGCGCGGTTAATGAAAGCACAGTCGCTGGCCTGGGCCGGCTGGCCCGGTTCTTTGGATTTAGCGAGGTGATGGGGCGGCTCTACGGCACGTTGCTGTTAAGCCCGGAGCCGCTGTCGCTGGACGACCTGATGGAGCAGTTGCAGATCAGCAAGGGCTCGGTCAGCATGAACATGCGCGCGCTGGAGCGCTGGGGCATGGCGCGCGAGGTCTGGGTGCGTGGCGAGCGCCGCAAATTCTACGAGGCAGAGCCGGACATGTGGCAGGTGATCCGCAGCGTCCTCAGCGGACGGGAGCGGCGCGAGGTGCAGACGGCGCTGGAGGTGCTCAGCGACAGCATCCGCAAGCTGCACTCGGCCGAGACGGAGCTGACGGCCGAGGAGCAGGCGCTCTTCCACTTCTACGTCGAGCGCATCGACGATCTCCAGGCCTTCTTTCGCTTTGCCCAGCTGGCCCTGGAGACGGTTCTCGGCAGTGAGGAGATGGTCGACTTTGAGGCGGTGACGAAGATAGAGATAGGGTGAGTGGGGATCGGGGACCGGAGATCAGGGATCGGGTTGGCCAGTCGTGTAGCCGTGAGGTCTGGTCGTCTGCTCCGTGTTCCGCGCTCCGCAATCCGCGCTCATCCAAACAGCGTCGCCAGGTGCTCCAGCGTCAGGACCGTGTCGCGAATGGCGTTGCTGTTTACGACGGAGCCGTGACCCTCGTCGCGGGTGATGACCATCTCCACCGGCTTGCCCTGTTGCCGGGCCAGTTCGGTGAAGCGGATGACCGGCTCGATGGCGCAGCGTGAGTCGTTCTCGCCGTGCAGGATCAGGACCGGGGCCCGCAGGCGCTCCAGGTGGGTGATGGGGGAGCGCTCGCGATAGAGCTCCGGCTTCTCCTCCGGAGTGCCGCCAAAGAAGAACTCGTCAAAGAAACGGAAGCCGGCGTCGAGCAGGTAGTAGTCTTCCACCCAATCAGCTACGGGTACCAGGGCCACGCCGCCGAGCCACTCGTCTGGCTGGGTCGTCAGCGCGTAGAGGGTGAGAAAGCCGCCGTAGGAGCCGCCGGTGATGGCCGGCAGCCGCTCCTGGCCTAGAAGGGCCCGGGCGTAGCGGGCGCCATGGAGCACGTCCTGGAGGTCGCCGCCGCCGAGATCCCCGATGTTCAGATCGCGCCACGTTGTGCCAAAGGTTGTGCTGCCGCGGAAGTTGGGGGCGAAGACGTGGAACCCTGCCTGGGCCAGCGCCTGCAGATTGGCCCGCCACATGTTGGCGGTGACCGAGGTCGGGCCGCCGTGGGCGTAGATGACGAGCGGGGCCGCGGGGTCCGGCTGGCGCAGGAGCCAGCCCTGCACCCGCCGGCCGTCGAAGCTCTCGAACCAGTGCTCCTCGGGCGCGACGAGGTTGCCGGCATTGGGTACGGCGATCAAGTCCTCGACGGCGCCGCCATGATGCCGGCTGATGGCGCCCGGACGCGCCAACGTGCTCCCGTTCCAGATCGGCCCGGAGGCGGTGACGGCCAGTGACCACGTCGAGCCATCGCCGAGGGGCGGCGACCAGGCGCCGGTCTCGACGTCCAGCAGCCGGGGGAGCAAGGCGCCGTGACGACCGATCACGGCGGCCATCGTGCGCGTGTCCAGCCAGTCGAGGTGTTCGACGTCGCCCGGCGCGGCGAAGCGACGGAGCTCGTGGCCGGTAGCCAGATCACGGATGACGATCTGCATCCGCGCCGGGTCGGCGTTGGTGTGGTAGGCCAGCCTGCCGGCGTGGACCGCCACCCCGCTGTCTTCGGTGTCCTCGCCCTCTGCCAGCCAGCGCTCCACCGCCCCGCCGGCGACGTCGATGACGGCGATGTCGTAGTTGGTCCGGGCCTCGCCACGGCCGACCGCCAGCACCAGCCGACCGGACGCCGGGTCGACATCACAGCCGCGAATCCAGCGCGGGGTGGAGAACAGGGGCTGCATCGAGCCATCGGCGGCCAGGCGACGCACGTACTGTTCTTCCTGGTCGCCGCCGAGCACGAGCCACTCGTCGTCGGCCAGCCAGCCGATCCAGCCGATCCGGCCGACCGGCGCCCGGGTTATCGTCGCGCGCTCACCCCGCTCATAGTCGAGCCGGACGACGTCATGGTTCTCGCTGCCGCCCTGGTCCTGGGCCAGGATGACCCAGGGGCGGGTCGGGTGCAGCGCCGCGAAGCCCATGACCGGCTCCTCTCCGGGCGTCAGGAGTTGGCGGGTGCCGGCAGCCCAGCGATAGAGCAGTGGGACGCCGCTCTCCGTGCTGCGATAGAGGAAGTCGGCCCGCTCTCGCCGCCCGGCCAGGCCAAACAATCGCGGCAGGGCGTAGAGGTCGTGGACCATGGCGTAAAAGGGGCTGGTGGTGACGTCCATACGATTGCGGATTGCGGACTGTGGATTGCGGAACTCGCCTACGGACTGCCTGATACTTCGACCGGTGGACCCTGTGACTCAGTGACCAAATGAAAATGCACCTGGGCCACCTCTTGGAACGGACCGCCGTTGACGATCAGGCGATAGCCCTGCCTGGCCAGGCCGAAGCGGGTCACGAGCGCCTGGGTCGTTTCTAGCAGGTCGACCAGGAAGTCCGCATCGTCCGCGGACAGGTCGGCCAGCGTGGCCCGGGTCCGCTTCGGCACGAGTAGGATGTGCACCGGGTAGGCCGGCTGCGGATTGCGGAAGGCGAGCAGCGTCCCGGTCTCGGCCAGCTTATCCACGGGGAGCCACCGGGCGCCGTGGGCGAAGAGCGGACCCGCGAGCGCCGGGCGCCGCAGCGCCCAACGCAGCAGTGCCGGCAGCCACCGTCCGCCTAGCCAACGAGCCAACAGGCCAGCCCGCCAATGGTCTGGCCGGCGCCGCCAGACAACGCGACCCCCTGACTACCTGACCACCCAACCACCCCACCTACGCCCCCACCAACCGCAGCACCAGGTTCAGCCCGTGCCAGTAGATGCGTTGGAGGGGGACGGGCCAGCGGCTGGACGGCAGGACGGGTGGGAAGGCGCTCGCGCCGGGCTGGTCGAAGGTGACGTCCCGGCCAGAGACGTCCCAGAGGATGTCCGCGCCGGGGATGCCGGCGCTGGCGATCATGGCGTCGGGGGCGCCTCCGTTGCCGGCCAGCGTGTTGCCGTAGATGCGGTTGTATTCCGGCCGCGGGCCGACGTCGATCTCATTAGCGTCGAAGGCAAAGGTGAGCGCGAAGACGCCGATGCCCGCCGTGTTGTTGCCCCGGATCTCATTGTCGTAGACTTCGGCCCGGTCGGAGGCGAAGAGGACGATGCCGGCACCCGACGGCACGAGCGCGGCCGTGATCTCGGGCGGGGCGAAGTTCTCGTGGTTGTTGTCTTCCACCAGGTTGTCGTAGACCCGGGTGTGCAGGGATACCTTGGAAGGTAGATTGGGCAGCAGGTCGACGAAGATGCCCGTGGCGTTGTCATAGGCGTGATTGCCGTAGATCTCGGCCGTGACCGTGTTTTCCACCTCGATGCCCAGGACGTTGCGATAGACGACGTTGTGGCGCACGATGGCGTCCCGGCTCTTGCCGACGTAGATGCCGGCATCGTGCATGCCCACCGCCGTCGAGTTCTCCACCAGCACGTCAGTGCATAGCGTCGGGTAGATGCCGTAGGTGCCCGTGTCCTCCACGAAGAGATCGTGGAGGTGTACGCCCGTGGCCCCCTCGACCAGAACGCCGTTGCTGCGGTAGTGGCGCACCACGAAGTTGGCCATCTCGAAGTTGTTGCCGGAGGCGATGACACCGTCGGCGCGGCGGCCCTCGCCGTCGAGCACGGGCCAGTCGCCGGCGTCGTTGGCCTCGCCCCGGAAGGTCAGGTCGCTGATGTCGATGACGACCGTCTCGTGATAAACGCCATAGGGCACCAACACCGTGTCGCCCGGGCGGGCGCGGTCCACGGTCGCCTGAATGGTCTCGCCTGGCTCCACGCGGAGCTCGGCGGGCAGGCGATCCGGCCGCAGCGATTGCCCTTGCGGGTTCACGGCGTTGGTCTCGCGGGCGAGGTCGCGGCCGGGGTTCCGGCGAGGCTCGACCGTGGGCAGCCCGGACGGCACGCGCGCCGGCGTTAGTGGGAGCGCTGATTCGTCGGTGAGGGCCACCAGGAAGGCGACGAGGTCCGCCCGCTCCCGGTCAGACAGGTCGAAGCCGAGGACGAACGGATCGATATCCTGGCGGCCGTGGGCCCGCCCGCCGCCGTCGGCGTAGAAGTCGACGACTTCTTCCAGCGTGGCCAGCGAGCCGTCGTGCATGTAGGGGGCGGAGAGGGCCACGTTGCGCAGCGTGGGCACGCGGAAGGCGCCGGCGGGAGCGTCGGCGGCGACCCCGGCGCGGCCCGGGTCGTCGTCGGGCACCCCGATGACGCGGAAGGTGTGGTTGGTGAAGGTGGGGGCCGCGTGGCACTCGAAGCAGCGGGTGGCGGCGGAGCGGAAGAGGGCCAGGCCCCGGCGTTGTGGCGGCGTAAGGGCGTCGACGTTGCCGGCAGCGTACTGATCGAACGGGCTGTTGCGGCTGAGCAGGCTCCGCTCGAAGGCGGCGATGGCCCGGGCCACGTTGTCGACTGTGATGGCGGCCGCTCCGCCGCCAAAGGCCTCGTCGAAGAGCGCCACGTAGTCGGGCACGGCGGTGAGCTCGGCCACGAGCGCGTCCGGGTCGCTTCCAAGCTCATCCGGGTCGGTCAGGGCGTCGCGCACCTGGGCCTCCAGCGATTCGGCGCGCCCATCCCAGAAGAGCTGCGAGACGTAGGCCACGTTCCACAGCGCCGGCGCGTTGCGCGGCAGCGCCTCGCCGCTATCGCCCTGGGCAAGGGCCACGCCGCTGCTCAGGCCGGCGTCCGGGTGGTGGCAGGTGGCGCAGGCGGTTTCGTTGCCGCCTGAGAGGATGGGGTCGAAGAAGAGGACGCGGCCCAGCCGCTCCTGCGCCGGCGTGCCCGCTTCGCCGGCGACCGGGGGGAAGGCGCGCTGCAGGCCGGTGTAGGAAGGCTCGACGCTGGCGGCCCCGGCGCCAAACTGGTCGGGGTCCAGAACCTCGTCGATCGGGACGGGCACGAGGGCGGCCACGGCACAGGCGGCCACGAGGAGCAGGGCGATAAGAGCGAGCAGGCGAGCGATCCAGCGGGCGAGGCGGCGCATAGGTTGACCTCCGGGGCCGGCGGTTGCCGGCAGGCTATTTCAGGGTCATCAGGAAGGCCACCAGCCTGTCAAGTTCTTCGCCGGTGAGCTTCTTGCCGAAGTCCTGGGGCATGGCGTCGGCATAGCCGGGGACGAGGTAGGCGTCCGGGCGCAGAATGGAGAGCTGCACGTATTGCTCCGCCGACTGGTTGGCGTCCTGGCCTGCCGCTCGCGTGGCGATGCCGGCCAACGACGGGCCGACGATGATCGTCTCGGGAACCAGGGCGTGGCAAATGGCGCAGTGTGCCTGAAACACTTGCTCGCCCTGGATGACGACCGGGTCCGGCGTAGGCGTGGGCGCCGCGCCCGGCGCGCCAGCGGCCGCCCCACCGCAGCCGACGAGGAACAGCCCCCAGAAGAGGGTCGCAAGGCGGCGCAGCGGGTGGAGGCGCGGCATCAGGCGCATGGGCGTGGGCGGGTGCTTTCCGGCGCGGGTTGCCGGCAGGCGCCCGATTCTACGGGGAGGGGAGGGAGATGACAAATCAAGGGCGCATCTGGCCGAGAAATGACATTCGTCACGTGACAGTCGGTCACGCTCAGGCGTATAGTGTTACGTGAGCCATCTCTGGGCGCCAGCAAGCACTCCTGATTCACTTTCGCAACTCCCAAACTGCATATCGACCGTCCACGATCGCAGGACATCTCTGCTCGTAGCTCCTACCAGCGACCCAAGACGAAGCGTTTTGGTCTGATTCATTCCAATGGACTCAATAGGTATTCATTGGCGCTATTGGGTCAGAACCAAGGAGGTGTAACGTGAGTGAAAGAGGGAGTGACGTCAGCAGGAATAGGTGGGGTGGCTCGAGGACGTGGCCTCGGATCGTACTTCTGGCCCTAGTCGTGATCGCGACCACGCTCATCGCCGCATCGGTCAGCGCGGACGGGGCCGTGCAGATTTCAGGCGAAGCGATTCTGGACGGATCCGGGGCTCCATGCGAACGAGACGAGTTTCCGGACGGATTCCAACCTGACTACGGGATTCCCATCTTGGGTGATCTGGAGGGTTGTGTCTACGTTCGGATCGAGGACTTCTCATGCTCGCCCAGTGGGACCTATCGCGAAACCGGTACCGAGTTCTACGACATCATCGGCGGCGATCTGGACAAGGCCGGCACGTTCTTTTCGGAGTACCGATTCACAGGGAAGTTTGAGCAGTGCCCGCCCGATCTGGATACGCTGGAGATCTTCGGACGTTGTCAACATCCCATGGTGACGGGCAGCGGCACCGATGATTTCGAGGGCGCCAGCGGTCGACTGGACTACAAGGACTTCCCGGAGGAGAACTACTTCCCCTATCGCGGTCATCTGCGCTGGTAGCCCCTGGCGACCGCTGAAGCGATAGTTCGCCCGGCCGCGCCACTGATCGTTCGTCGCGACGATCGGTGCCGGCAGCGCATCAGCCTTGCAAGAACGCCCCCTGGCGGATGGCAGCCGCCAGGGGGCGTTTTCTCATGGGCCATGAGGGATTCGAACCCCCGACCAAGTGATTAAAAGTCACCTGCTCTGCCAGCTGAGCTAATGGCCCGCTCGCCTCCAATTATATGGTGGGTCGGGGACCGCGCCAAGAATCGACGCCGGGTCTTCAGACCCCGCAGGTCTACGTAACCCGCGGGGTCAAGCGCCTCCGTTACGCTCCGCATGGCGTCTGTCAATAGACAGAGGTACGCGCCGAAAAGTAGACATAAAGACAGATGAGAAAGGGCCGCATGGTACCAGCGCTCTGGTTGCCCGGCCCCTACCGCTCGTCTATAATCAGGCGCCGGTGACCCGCTTAACGGCGGCCGTGGCGGAACCCGTCGCTCGCCGGCGCCTGGAGGTAGCCCGGTCGACGGTCGACCAGTCGGCTCCCAACGGTCACCCTAGATGACATTCACGAGTGCCGGAGGCCCGTCGTGACGGAGTCCCTTTCCGAGGCGACCGCGAGCGTCGTCTCGCCCGCGCCGGCGGACGAGCAACCTATAGCCCAGCAACCCGCCACGCTGCTGGTTCGCGAGGTCGTCGAGACCATCATCCTCACCCTGTTCATCTTCTGGATGGTGAACGCGGTCACCGGGCGCTTCCGCATCGAAGGCCACAGCATGGAGCCAACCCTGCACGAAGGGCAATACGTCCTCATCAACAAGCTGGCCTACTCCCTGGACGAGCCCCAACGCGGGGACATCATCGTGCTGGAGTTCCCCAACGATCCTTCGCGTGACTTCATCAAGCGGATCATCGGCCTGCCGGGCGACAGCGTGGAGATCGGCGACCAGCGCGTCATGGTCAATGGCGAGGTACTGGACGAGCCTTACATCAAGGCGCCCCCGAGTTATAGCGGTAGCTGGATCGTGCCCCAGGGCAGCTTCTTCGTCCTGGGCGACAATCGTAATAACTCGCACGATTCGCATAGCTGGTCTTTTCTGCCCCGCGACGAGATCGTGGGCAAGGCGTGGCTCATCTACTGGGGACCGGCCGATTGGGGCCTGGTTCCTCACTACGGGCAAAACCTAGGCTAGGGCCTCAGCCGGCGATCCCCCCGGGCGCCGGCTGTTTTGCTTCATGGACACCAGGAAGCCGGATGCCGCCGAAATCGAGGCTCTCGTGCGCGCCGTGGTGACGCGCACGCTCGGCCAGGCCCCCGCTGGGGCCCGACCGATCGTGGACGCGGAGGACGTAGCCCGCATGCCGCGCCACTCCCGCCAACTGCTGCCGGCAGGGGCGATCGTCACCCCTCTGGCCCGCCAATTGGCCCTGGAACAGCGTATCACCCTCGTCCCCGCCGACGACCCGACCGCCGCGCTCGAACCGGCAGCCCGGCCCGCGGCCCGCGGCGCCGGCAAGCAGGTCGTGGCCATCGGCGCGGACCACGGCGGCTTCGCCCTGAAGGAGCAGCTCAAAGAGGCCCTGGGCGCCCTTGGCTACGACGTGGCCGACTGCGGTACGCACAGCGCCGACGCGGTAGACTACCCGGACTACGCCTACGTTGTGGCCCGGATGGTCGCCGGCGGCGAGGCCTGGCGCGGGGTGGTCGTCGACGGCGCCGGCATCGGCAGCTGCATGACCGCGAACAAGGTGCCCGGCGTGCGCGCGGCAATGTGCTATGATCAGGCGACGGCCGTCAACAGCCGTGAACACAACAACGCCAACGTCCTTACGCTCGGGGCGGGCCTCATCGGGCCCAACCTGGCCCGACAGATCCTGGAGACGTGGCTGGCGACGGCGTTCGCCGGCGGGCGGCACGCCCGACGCGTGGCGAAGATCATGGCCGTCGAGCGACGGTTTGCCAGAGTGGAGGCTTCCTGACCATGGTGCACAGCACCGACGTCGAACGCCTGATCGAGACGATCACGCACGAGGTCATGCTACAGCTAAGCCATCGAGCAGCCCCGGCTACCCCGGGTTGTACGTGCCGCGACGGCCACTGCGTCAGCAACTGCGCCGACCGCGTGGATCAGGTCGTCCAGGCCGGCGCCGCCCGAGTCTCGGCCTCGCTGGGCGCTCGCCCCGAGGCGGAGCACGTGGCCCGGCTCATCGACCACACCCTGCTCAAGCCGGACGCCAGCCAGGCGGAGATCGCCCAGCTTTGCTACGAGGCGCGTACCTACCACTTCGCCTCAGTGTGCATCAACCCGACGCACGTCCGGCTCGCGGCGCAGCTGCTCAAGGGTTCCGACGTCAAAGTGTGCACGGTCAACGGCTTCCCCCTGGGGGCGACGCCGTCGGCGGTCAAGGCGTATGAGACGCAGCAGGCGGTTCGCGATGGGGCGAGCGAGATCGACATGGTCATCAATATCGGAGCCCTCAAGTCCCAGGATTACCAGACGGTCCTGGAAGATATCGCCGCAGTAGTCCGGATGGCCCATGCCGGCAACGCCCTGGTTAAGGTTATCATAGAGGCAGCACTGCTGAGCGATGAAGAGAAAGTCGTCGCTTCGCAGCTGTCCCGGGTGGCCGGCGCCGACTTTGTCAAGACGTCCACGGGCTTCGGGCCCGGGGGCGCCACGGTGGCGGACGTGGCCCTGATGCGCCGCGTCGTCGGGCCCCAAATCGGGGTGAAGGCGGCGGGCGGCGTGCGCGACCGGGCCGACGCCGAAGCCATGATCGCGGCCGGCGCGACCCGCATCGGGGCCAGTGCCGGGGTCAAGATCGTGACACAGCCGAACGCCGTGGCGGCCGGCGAAGACCGCTACTGAGGACTATCGATGAACGCCTGTCCCTCCTGCCATCTCGGTCGCCAGCAGGCGACGCGCATCTCCCTACCGGTCTGGTTTGGCACCCACCTGATGATCGTGCCCCACACCCCGGTCCTCGTCTGCGATGTCTGCGGGGAGATGGAATACGATCTGCAGTTTATGGCCAGCCTGAGGTACATTATTCAACAGCACACGCTGGCCGAGTCGCGCAAATTGCCGGCACGGCTGCGCAAACCGGCCGGCAAGCCCACCAAACCCTCCGGCCCGCCGCCGGCGGAGGCCTCGGGCTAGCGCCTTTGCCCCTCCGTCCGTGATGCCCGGGCGCCGTGGCCAGTCGGCGACCCGCTCGTGGGAAGGATGATGTCCGTCGAACTTCGCAGTTACGTCTTTCTCGATAGCCTGCAGCCGCAACACGCCGCCTTTCTGGGCACGGTCGCCGGTGGTTTTCTCCCGCTGCCCGGCGATGCCTCGCTATGGATCGAGATCTCGCCCGGCATCGAGATCAACCGGATCACCGACATCGCGCTCAAAGCGACCGACGTCTACCCGGGCATGCAAATCGTCGAGCGCCTCTACGGCCTCCTGGAGGTGCACGCCTCCAGCCAGGCCCGGGTGCGCGCCGCAGGCGCGGCCATTCTCGACGCGCTCGGCGTGCGCGAAGAAGATCGGCTGAAGCCGCGCGTGGTCTCCAGCCAGATCATCCGCAACGTGGACGCCCACCAGGTCCAGCTAATCAATCGCATGCGCCACGGCCACATGTTGCTGGCCGGCCAGACGCTCTACGTCATGGAGGTGCAGCCCGCCGCCTACGCCGCCCTGGCGGCCAACGAAGCCGAGAAGGCGGCCGAGCTCAACATCCTGGAGGTACGGGCCTTTGGCAGCTTCGGCCGCGTCTATCTGGGCGGCGAAGAGCGCGATATTATGGCCGGCTACCAGTCGGCCATCGACGCCATCAACAGCGTATCCGGCCGCGAGAGCGGCGGCGGCAAGACAGAGTAAAGGAGTTCAGCATGGCAGAAGCGTTAGGCATGATCGAGTGCAAGAGTTTCGCCGCAATGGTGGAAGCCTCTGACGCCATGGTCAAGGCCGCCCGCGTCGAGCTGGTGGGTTACGAGAAGACCGGCGGCGGCTACGTAACGGCCATCGTCCGCGGCGACGTCGCCGCGGTCAAGGCCGCCGTCGAGGCGGGCACACGTGGGGCCGAGAAGGTCGGCGAAGTCGT
>JBFGLK010000038.1:0-11362 GCA_041576195.1 Promineifilaceae bacterium (SeqCode) | reverse complement strand
TGTCCAGATTGAAGGGGTGGCGCACGATGGCGTCGATACGGGCGGCCGCCGCCTCCGCCTGAGCCCGGGGCTCGAGGGCGCTGAGGTCGTCGAGGGGCAGCGGCACCGCGCGTGCCGGCATGACGATCTGGGCCGGGCGCCCGTCCTGCAGGACGAAGCGCGTGCGCAGCGCCTCATGGCGGGCGACGAGCGCGTCGAACGCGGCCTGCAGCGCCGGCACGTTCAGGTGGCCCCGCAGGTGCAGCACCCGGGGTGTATTGAACGAGGCGCCTTCGGGGTCCAGCTGCTCCAGGAACCAGATGCGCTCCTGGGCGAGCGAGAGAGGCGCCGGTCCGTCGCCGGTCCGCCGCGGGATGCCGGGGACGGCCTCGCCCTCGCGCGCCTGGCGGGCCAGCAACCGCCGCTCCAGTCGGGCGCGCTGCGCCGGCGACAGGCCGGCGATGCGGTCGGCGAGCTCCTGGCTCATCCGTCCGCGTCGCCCTCGTCGTCCAGCTCGTCGAGGAGCCGCGAGAGGTCCGCCGGGTCGGCTCCGGCGGCCAGTTGCTGCGTGATGAGGAGCGCCAGGTCGGCGATGGTGTTGGCCTCGAACAGGGCGCCGCCCGGCAGCTCCACGCCGAAGGCGCGACTTGCTTCGGTGACTGCCTGGGCGGCGTGGAGCGAATGGCCGCCGAGGGCAAAGAAATCGTCGTGCACCCCCGGGCTGCTGAGGCCCAACACGCCGGCCCAGATGGCCGCCAGGCGCTCCTCGATCGGCGTGCGCGGGGCGGCGAAGGGGGTGGCCAGCTCTGGGCGCTCCCAGGCGGGCGGGGGGAGGGCGCGGCGGTCGACCTTGCCGAAGGGGAGCAGAGGCAGCGATTCCAGGAAGACGAACGCGGCGGGCACCATCTCTGCTGGAAGCAAGGCGGCCAGGGCCTGGCGTAGCGCCGCGCCGGTCGGCGGCAGGGTATCGGTTGCCGGCACCACATAGGCCACCAGGCGCCGCTCCTCGCCGACCTCTTGCGGCACGATCACGGCCTCGGCCACGCCGGGCTGGTCGAGGAGCACCGCCTCGATCTCGCCGGGGTTCACCCGGCGGCCGCGGATCTTGACCTGGTCGTCCGTGCGCCCGAGGTGCTCAATGAGGCCGTCCGGCCGCACCCGTCCCAGGTCGCCGGTCAGGTAGAGGCGACCGTCGCCGTCGGGCGCGGGCCGGAAAGTCGTTGCCGTCTGCTCGGGCAGGCGCCAGTAGCCAGGCGAGAGATAGCGTCCCTGGACCGCGATCTGCCCGATCTCGCCGTCCGGTAGCGGCCGTTCGTCCTCGCCCAGAATCCAGAGCCGGCAGCCGGGCGCCGCCTCGCCCACCGGCAGGACATCGCCGTCCGCCTCACTCTCGTGGTCCAGATAGAGCCAGGCGGCGATGTAGGTCTCCGTCGTGCCCAGCGCCACGCGCAGCTGGGCGCCACGGGCGAAGTGGCGCCGGAACAGGGCCAGATCGTGGCGCAGGATGGGCTCGCCGCCAAGGCGGGCGACGCGGACGCTGTCGAGAACGGTCCCCGGCTGCAGGGCGCGGAGCATCTGCCGGAAGACGGAAGGTACCAGGTGAAAGGTGGTCACGCCCTGTGCTTTGAGCCAGGGACCGAGGTCGGCGACGCCCCCTCGTTTGAGATCGAAGGGCAACAGCAGAGCCCCGTTGAGCAGGGCGCCGAAGATGACCGTGGCCGAGGCGCCGAAGCTGGCCGAGGTCAGCAGTGCCAGGCGGTCCTCAGGGACGATCGGTGGCTCCGTGTACATGTCGATGGCGTGCAGCAGGTTGGCGTGCGTCTGCATGACTCCCTTCGGGGCGCCGGTTGTGCCTGAGGTGTACATCAGGTTGAGGAGGTTATCCGGCGCGCCGGGGGGCAGCGCGGCCGGCGGAGCCGGTGGCAGGGCGTCGAGGTCCAGCAGCGGCGCGTCGCCGAGGTCGGCGGCCTCGGCCAGGCCGCGGGCGTTCGTGACGACCAGGCCGGCGGTGCTGTCGGCCAGGATGGCGCGGTTACGGTCGGGGGGCACGCCGGGATCGAGCACGACGTAGGCCTTGCCGGCCTGGAGGATGCCCAGGATCGCCACGATGGCGGAGGCGTCCTGGGGCAGGTGGAGGGCGACGGGCGCCGGATCGGGGCCGAGGGTGGCCAGGATGGCGGCGGCGAGACGCCGGGCGGCGCGGTCCAGCTCCGCGTAGGTGAGCTGGCGGCCGCTGGCGCGAACGGCGGGCCGGTCCGGGTAGGCGGCGGCCACGTGGGCGAAGGCGGCCGGCACCGTGCCGGCAGCGAGCACGGGGCGGGGCAGGCTCATTCGCCGCGCTCCACCTGCCACGGCGTGAGCCGGCGCCACAGCCACTGTAGCCCGCTAAAGCCAATGCCCATCAGGGCGATGACCAGCAGGCTCACGTAGAGTTCGGTCGTGCGCATCGTCTGCCAGCCCAGCCAGATCATCGCCCCCAGGCCGTCCGTGGCGGTCAGCATCTCGACGGCGATCGTGGTCACCAGCGTCAGGTTCAGCGCCAGGAGCAAGCCGGCGAGCATGAAGGGCAGGCTGCCGGGCAGCACGACGCGCGTGAAGAGGCGCAGCCGACCGGCCCCGTAGTTGCGGGCCACGTCGAAGTAGATGGGGTTGATCTGCTGCACGCCGGCGGCGCTATTGATAAGCAGGGGAAAGAAGGCCGCCAGGGCGGCGACGAAGACGCGGGGCGCCTCGCCGATGCCCAGGAAGACCATAATCAGTGGCAGGATGGCGATCTTGGGTACCGGGTAGACCGCGGCCACGATCGGCTCGACCACGCGCCGGAGGCGGCGCGACCAGCCGGCGCCCAGGCCCAGGAGCGTGCCCGGCACGCCACCGAGCAGGAGGCCCAGCAGGAGGCGCTGGCCGGTGGTGGCCGTGGCCTCGCCCAGGCGACCGGAGGCCAGCAGATCGAGTGTCGTGCGGGCCACCACCCCCGGGCGCGGGAAAAGAAGGGGTGACAGCCAGCCGGCGCGAGACGCGCCCTCCCAGGCCAGCAGCAGGACGACGAGCGCAAACCACGGCACGCCGGCCGACCAGTCGCGGCGACGCGGGGCGCCGGAGCTCAGGCGACCCGCAGGCTCTGCCGGACGTCCCCTTCGATCCTCTTCCAAATGTGCCATGCCGTTTCTCTGACCTGTGGCTGTTCCCGGTCGCGGAGGTCACGGGGCCGGTTCAAGGGCACCGTGATGTCCTCCAGGATGCGTCCCGGGCGGCCGCTCATGACGAGGACGCGATCGCCCAGGAGGACGGCCTCCTCGATGTCGTGGGTCACGTAAAGGACCATCTTGCGGTCCGCTTTCCAAATGCGCAGCAGTTCGTCTTGGAGCACCAGCTTGCTTTGCGCGTCCAGGGCGCTAAACGGCTCGTCCATGAGCAGGAGCCGGGGGTCGGCGAGGAAGGCCCGGGCGATCGCCGCCCGCTGCCGCATGCCGACGGAGAGCTCGTGCGGGTAGTTCCGGGCGAAGGCGCCCAGGCCGAGGTCGTCGAGGAAGGCACGGGCCCGCCGGCGGCGCACCTTGCGCGGCACGCCACGCGTCTCCAGGCTAAAGGCCACGTTATCCACCACGGTGAGCCAGGGGAAGAGGCCGTGCTCCTGGAAGACGAGGGCGTTGTGGGGCACGGCGTCTCGCCCCTGGAAGGAGATGGTGCCGGCAGAGGGCCGGACCAGGCCCGCGAGCAGTTTGAGCAGGGTCGACTTGCCGCAGGCGCTGGGGCTGACGACGCAGAGGAACTCCCGCTCGCGCAGGTCGAACGTGATCTGGGTCAGGGCCTGCACCGGGCCCTGGCGCGTCTCGAACTGCTTGGCCAGGCCGTGGCAGCTCAGGCTGATGGGGCCGGCGTCATCCATAGGCTATCCGGCGGGTCGCCGTCAGCGATTGCCAAGGGCGACGTTGGCGGCGTCGATGTAGGTCGCATCCCAGAAGCGCTCTGCCGGCACGACGGCGTCCATGAGGCCGGCGCCGACCGCCCACTCCTGGAAGTCGATCATGCTGGCGATGTCCACGCTGCCGTCCACCCGCAGCGTCGGCCAGCACATCTCGCGCAGCAGGTCGGGATCGAGCCCTACCTGCTCGGACAGGACAGCAATGTTGCGGTCGGTCTTGCCCTGGTTATAGGCCTGCACCCCTTTGAGGTAGGCGATCATGAAGCGAACGCCGACGTCGGCGTTGTCGCCCATCATGCGGGCGCCGTAGAGGTTGACGGCAGCCTGCGACTGCGGCATCAGCTCGGTCACCGGCGTCAGAATCGCCCGGTGCCCGGCGTTGGCCATGATGGTGACCCACGGCTCGTTCTGGGTGGCGAAGGCGAGCGAGCCCTGGTCCAGGGCATCCGGTTGCGACGGAGAGGGAATGGCGGTCAACTCGAAGTCGCTGACGGCGAGGCCGAGCGGCGCCAGGTTGCGGTCGGAGAAGTACTCCAGCCAGGTGCCGCGGACGACGTTGAGGGTGCGCCCGCGCATCTGTTCGGCGCTGTCGATCTCCCCGACGTCTGCCAGAATGGCGCGGCCGGCGATGAAGGCGAAGTTGTCGCAGCCGTCGGGGTCGACGTAGCCTTTATCGGCCACAATCTTGACGTTCTCGTCGCCGGCGACCGTGTTGAAGATGCCGGCACTGACCAGCCCGGAAACAACGTCCACGTCGCCACTGACGAGCGCGGGCAGAATGTCCCGCTGTTGGGTCATCTCCACGAACTCCACCTGGAGGTTTTGCTCGGCATAGTAGCCCTCTTCCTGGGCCAGGTAGAACGGGGCGAAGGTCATAAAGGGAAGGACCACCAGACGAACCGCCGCCGGTTCTGGCGTTGGCGCGGGCGCTTCGGTCGGGCTATCGACCGCCTGGCTGACAGGGGCATTGGCGGTGGGATCGGCGGCGGGCGCCGCGTCGCCGGCGCAAGCGACGGTCACCCCAAGGAGCAAGAGCGTGGCGAGAGCGAGCAAGGCACGTTTCATGACGGGACAATCTCCTCCGATTCCGGTCGCCCAGCGCGTGGCCCACGGCGTTGGCGGCGCAGGCAGCGAGCCTCGGCCCCGCGTCGGGCATCCTGACGCTGCTGACGGCGGACAACCCCTGTCAGCGCTTGTTGGCAACCCAACCTCCCCTGGACAACCGGTATCCGGATCGTGACAAGCCGAACCGGAGTGGCCCTCGCGTTCACGGCATGGGGCGCGTCGGGTGGTGCGGATTCTAGACAATGGCTCCGGCGCTGTCAATTCTGCGCCCTTCGTCGACAGGGCCGCCCCGGCCAGGGCCCCCGCCGATCGCGTCACGGGCGGGTATACTCGGAGCCATGTACCCATGGCACTCAGGCCGGCGATTGACATGGCTGTTGGGGCTGGCCGTCCTGCTGGCGGCTTGCGCCGGCGCGGCCGGTGGCGGCGGTGAGGCCGGCCTTGCCGCGCTGGATTCCACCGCCGCCCCAGAGCTGGCTCAGACGGCCACGGTTCTGCCCCGTACCCCACCGGCGCCCGTCTCACCGCCGGCTCCGCCGCTGCCCCGTCCGACGGCCACGCGACGGCCGACCGATGCGCCGGCGCCCATCCTCACGGCAACCGCGACGCGGTCGATGGCGCCTGCGCCGTCGGCCACGGCGACCGTGTCCGCCACGGCGACCGTCCCCCTCCCCTATCGCCAGCGGCTGATCGGCTGGTCGGCGAACGGGCTGACCATCGAGGGGTACACATTTGGGGAGGGGCCGCGGCACCTGGTGGTGGTCGGCGGCCTGCATGGCGGCTACGAGTGGAACACGATCCTCTTGGCCTACGAGCTCGTCGACTACTTCAGCGGCGCGCCCGCGGCGGTGCCGGCAGGCGTGAGCCTGACCATCATCCCGTCGGCCAACCCGGACGGCCAGCGCCTGGTCACTGGCACGCACGGCCGCTTCACTGCTGCCGACGTCACGGCGCCGACCGAGCCTGGCCGGTTCAACGGCGCCGGCGTGGACCTCAATCGCAACTGGGACTGCGCCTGGGCGCCGACCGGCTCCTGGGGCTCGCGGGCGGTAAGCGGCGGGAGCGCCCCCTTTTCCGAGGCGGAGAGCCACTACTTGCGCGGCTTCTTCGAGCAAGATCTGCCGTGGCTGGTCATCTTCCTGCACAGCGCGGTGCCCGGCATCTTTCCCGGCGGCTGCGAGGGAGTGGTGTTGCCGGCAACCTGGGATCTGGCGACGCTCTATGCCCGGGCATCCGGCTACCCGCTGGCGCCGTCCGGTTTCACCAGCTACGCTATCACCGGCGACGCCTCCGACTACCTGGCTCGCGTCGGCGTGCCGTCGTTCACCGTCGAGCTGACGGACCACGAAGCGACCGAGTTTGGCGCCAACCTCGCCGGCCTGACGGCGGTGCTGGATAGTCAGCGCTAACGCCCCGACGATCCGGCCCTCTGCGGATGGCCCGGCGCCGCCGCGCGTGGTCGCGCAAAGCGCGCAAAGCCGGGAGTCTGTGATGGGCTTCCGGTCTGCGGCCGCCTGTGAACCGTTGGACAAAGCCAGATGCCTAAGGTACACTTCGCAGGCTGCCGAGCCCACGCCGGTGGTCTCTTTAGCATGGGTGCGAGCGCCCCGATTACCAGAGTGACAAGGAAGTTCAGCAGCTTCGTGGACGCAACGGAACAGTTCCTGAAAGCAATGACCGAAGTGCACGGCGTGCCCGGTTACGAGACCGAAGTGCGCGCGTTGTTGCGCGGCTACCTGGCGCCCCTGGGCGAGGTGAGCCAGGACAACCTGGGCAGCCTGATCTGCCGGCAGGGCGAGGGCGGTCCCCGCGTGCTGCTGGCCGGGCACATGGACGAGATCGGCTTCATCGTGCGCCACATCAGCGACGAGGGGTTCGTGCGCTTCTATCAGCTCGGCGGCTGGTGGGATCAGGTGCTGCTCGGCCATCGCGTGATCATCAAGACGCACCAGGGGAACGTCACCGGCGTCATCGGGGCCAAGCCGCCCCATCTGCTGGAGAGTGGCGAGCGCGTGAAGATGGTGAAGAAGAACGACATGTACATCGACGTCGGCGCCACCTCGAAGGCGGAGGCCGTCGCCGTTGGCGTCCGCGTCGGCGACCCGGTCGTGCCCCAGAGCCATTTTGAGATCCTGGCCGGCGGCAAGACGTACCTCTCCAAGGCGTTTGACAACCGCGTCGGCTGCGCCCTCGTCGTCGAAGCGCTGCGCTACTTCCAGGATCGGGGGGCGCCCAACACCCGCTATGGCGTGGCCACCGTCATGGAGGAGATCGGCTTGCGCGGGGCGACGACCAGCGTGCGCGCGATCGACCCTGACGTCGCCATTATCCTGGAGTCGGACATCGCCGGGGATGTGCCCGGGATCAAGCCGGAGGAGAGCGCCGTGCGCCTCGGCGGCGGGCCTACGCTCATGGTCTACGATTCGCGCATGATCCCCAACCTCAAGCTGCGCGATCTTGTGATCGACGTGGCGGCGGCGCTGGACATCCCGCTGCAATTCTCGTTGATGCCCGGTGGGGCCACCGACGGCGGCGCCATCCACCTGCACGGCGCCGGCGTGCCGACCGTCGTGCTCGGCGTGCCGGCCCGCCACATTCACAGTCACGGCGGCATCATCCACCGCGACGATTACGACGGCGCCATCCGGCTGTTGACCGGCCTGATCGGGCGCCTGGACGAGGAAACAGTCGCCGCCCTGACCGACTAGCCGTGCCGGCAGCGCAGGGCAGCATCGATCATTTACCCGTGTGGTGGGCCGCCCGGCGGTGGCTCAACTCAACGAAACTCGGAGGAAGTGTGCATGGCAACGGTTGCCCCTGATTTCAAGAACATCACCGACTCCCTGCTGAAGCAGATTCAGGAGTTCGAGTACGAAGTCTCGACGCGCAGCGTCGGCACGGTCGCGTCCGTTTATGACGGCATCGCCCTGGCCGGTGGCCTGGCGGACGTCAAGGCTGCCGAGCTGGTCGAGTTCGCCAACGGCGTGCGCGGCGTGGCCCTGAACCTGGAGCCCGACAGCGTCGGCATCGTCATCATGGGCGACTACACTTCCATCGAGGAAGGGATGGAGGTTCGGGCCACGGGCCTGATCGCCTCGGTGCCCGTGGGCGACGCCCTCATCGGCCGCGTGGTCGACTCGCTGGGCAACCCCCTGGACGGCAAGGGGCCGATCAACACGACCCGGCGCCGGCCCATCGAGCGCATCGCGCCGGGCATCATCGCCCGCAAGGAAGTGGACACGCCGGTGCAGACGGGCATCGTCTCCGTGGACGCCATGTTCCCCATCGGCCGCGGCCAGCGGGAGCTCATCATCGGCGACCGCCAGACCGGCAAGACGGCCATCGCCCTGGACACCATCGTGAACCAACGGGGCAAGAACCTGATCTGCATTTACGTGGCCATCGGCCAGCGCGTGGGCCAGCTGGCCCAGGTGGTGTCGACGCTGGAAAAGTACGGGGCGATGGACTACACCATCGTGGTGCTCGCGGGGGCCTCCGACCCCGCGCCGCTGCAGTATTTTGCCCCCTACGCCGGCTGCGCCATCGGCGAGGAGTTCATGGAGCAAGGGCGGGACGCCCTCGTCATCTACGACGACCTCTCCAAGCACGCCTGGGCCTATCGCGAGATGTCCCTGATCCTGCGCCGGCCCCCTGGCCGCGAAGCATACCCTGGCGACATCTTCTCGCTCCACAGCCGCCTGCTGGAGCGGGCCGTCCGCCTGCGGGACGAATGGGTCATCGTCGCCAAGGACAGCGAGGTCACGCCGGAGACGCAGGGGGTCGACGGCAAGCGCTACTATGGCAACCTGGCCCGCGCCGAGATCGAGGCCGCTTTGGACGCCATGCCCAATAAGGCCGACCTGGAGATCCGCAAGGTGCCCGGCACCGGCGGCTCCCTCACGGCCCTACCGATCATCGAAACGCTCCTGGGCGACGTGTCGGCCTACATCCCGACAAACGTCATCTCCATTACCGACGGCCAGCTCTACCTGGAGACGGACCTGTTTAACGCCGGTCAGCGGCCGGCCATCAACACCGGCCTGTCTGTTTCCCGCGTGGGCAGCAGCGCGCAGACGCATGCCATGAAGCGGGTCGCCGGTGGCTTGAAGGCCGACCTGGCCCAGTACCGCGAGCTGGCCGCGTTCGCCCAGTTCGGCTCCGACCTGGACCCGGCCACGCAGCGGCAGCTGGCCCGTGGCGAGCGCCTGATGGAGCTGCTCAAGCAGCCGCAATACGCCCCGTATTCGTTGGAGCACGAGGTGATGCTGATCTATGCCGGCACCCGCGGCCACCTCGACCGCGTCAAGCGCGAAGAGGTCGCCCGCTGGGTGAACGAGTTCCTGCGTTACGTGGACACCGCCCACGCTCAGATCGGCGCCCGCATCCGCGAGACGCGGCGCTGGGACGAGGAGACGGAAGCGGCGGTCAAGTCGGCCATCGAGCAGTTCAACGCCACCTGGAGCTAGGACCGAGCGGCCCGACCGATCCCTCAGCCAGAGGAGAGCATCTTGGCTACCGAACGCGAACTGAGAAAACGCATCGCCAGCATCAAGAACATCGCCCAGGTGACCGCGGCCCTGGCGGCCGTGTCCACCTCGAAGATGCAGCGGGCGCAGAGGCAGGTCCAGGCGACCCGGGCCTATGCCGGCAAGGCGTTTGAGATCCTGAACAACCTGGCCTCCCAGCCCGGCGCGGGCGAGGCGGCCCATCCGCTCCTGACCACGCGGAGCGAAATCAAGAACACGGCCCTCATCTTGATCACGTCCGACCGTGGCCTGGCCGGCGCCTACAACACCAACATCGTCCTGCGCGCCGAGCAGTTCATCGCCGCGATGGACACGCCCGTGGCCGTGATCACCGTGGGGCGCAAAGGGCGCGACCTCATGATCCGCCGTGGCTACAACGTCGTCGCCAGCTTCGACAACATCCCGGACCCGCCGTCCACGCTGGACACGAACCCGATTGGTCAGGTGGCCACGGACGACTACCTGTCCAGGCGCTTCGACGACGTCTTCATCGCCTATACGGACTTCATCAACATCGTCAACCGTCGGCCCACGGTGAAGCAGCTCTTGCCGCTCAAGCCGCTGGACCTTGCCGGCATGGCCGTGGCCGAGTACGTGGCCACCGTCGATCTGACCGGCGTTTCCAACCGGGTCTATAGCTACGAGCCGGAGCCCAGTGCCCTGCTCGACGTCATCGTGCCCCGGTTCACCGACCTGCAGGTCTACCAGTCCGTGCTGGAGGCTCTGGCCAGCGAGCACAGCGCTCGCATGATGGCCATGCAGAACGCCACGGAAAACGCCAGCGTGCTGATCGAGGAGCTGACCCTGTTGCGCAACAAGGCGCGCCAGACCAGCATCACGAGCGAAATCCTGGACATCGTCGGCGGCGCCGAGGCCCTGGCCAGCGTCACCTGATCATTGAGAACCGGCCGCCGGCCCGCCGAAGCGGCCGGCGCTATTTGGAGGAACCAATGGCCCAAGCAACAGGCAAAGTCGTCGCCATCCGGGGCGTCGTCATGGACGTGCAATTCGAGGGCGACCTGCCCGAGATTTACGAGGCGCTGGAGATCGACCGCCCGGAAGGACGCCTCGTTCTCGAAGTCGAGCAGCACCTGGGCGAAGGCCTGGTGCGCACCGTGGCCATGGACTCCACGGACGGCCTGCCCCGCGGTATCGCCGTGAAGGCGACCGGCGCGCCGATCAAGGTGCCAGTGGGCCCGGTGACGCTCGGGCGCGTCTTCAATGTCATTGGCGAGGCGATCGACGGCATGCCGACCCCCGAGGCGGACACCTACTACCCCATCCATCGCCCCTCCCCGACGTTCCAGGAACAGTCCACCAAGGTGGAGACGTTCGAGACCGGCATCAAGGTCATCGACCTGATCGCGCCGTTCATCCGCGGCGGCAAGACCGGCATCTACGGCGGCGCTGGCGTGGGCAAGACGGTGACCATCTCGGAGCTTATCCGCTCGGTGGCCACGGCGCACGAGGGCGTCTCGGTCTTCGCTGGCGTCGGGGAGCGCACGCGCGAGGGTACCGACCTCTATTACGAGCTGAAGGACTACGGCGTGGACCAGTCGGTGGCCATGGTGTTTGGCCAGATGAACGAGCCGCCCGGCGTGCGCCTGCGCGTGGCCCTGAGCGGCCTGGCCCTGGCCGAGTATTTCCGCGATGAGGGGCGCGACGTCCTGCTCTTCATCGACAACATCTTCCGCTTCGTGCTGGCCGGTTCGGAGATGTCCGCGCTGTTGGGCCGTATGCCCAGCGCCGTGGGCTACCAGCCGACGTTGGCCGCGGAGATGGGTCAATTGCAGGAGCGCATCACCTCAACGCGGCGCGGCTCGATCACGTCGATGCAGGCCGTGTATGTGCCGGCAGACGACTACTC
>JBFGLK010000037.1:0-11369 GCA_041576195.1 Promineifilaceae bacterium (SeqCode) | reverse complement strand
CGGCCGCATGCCCTTGCCCCCGCCGCCGGCCGCGGCCGTGACCAGGACCGGCAGGCCCATCTCGCGGGCCGCGGCGGCCAGGGCGTCGTCGTCCAGGCCCGGCTCGGTGCCGGGCACGACCGGCACGCCGGCCCGGCGCACCGTCTCGCGGGCCACCTGCTTGTCGCCCATGGCGGCGATCGCCTCGGGGGGCGGGCCGACGAAGACGATGCCGGCATCGTAGCAGGCCTGGGCGAAGTGCGCCCGCTCGGCCAGGAAGCCGTAGCCGGGGTGAACCGCCTCGGCGCCGCTGCGCCGGATGGCGTCCATCAGCCGCTCCACGTTCAGGTAGCTGTCGCGCGCCGGCGCCGCGCCGATATGGTAGGCCTCGTCCGCATGCCGGACGTGCGGCGCGTTGCGGTCGACGTCGGAGAAGACGGCCACCGTTCTGATGCCCAGCTCGTGGCAGGCGCGCACGATGCGCAGCGCGATCTCGCCGCGGTTGGCCACCAGCAGCTTGTCGAACCGCCTGGTATTCAAGGACATGGTCATGGCGTCTGCGTTCTCCTGCTCTCGGCGCCCCGCGGCTGCCCTATAGCGGAATGCTGCCGTGCTTCTTGGCCGGGTTGCCGTCCCGCTTGTTTTGCAGCATGTGCAAGGCGTTGATCAGGCGCGGGCGCGTCTGGCTGGGCTCGATGACGTCGTCGATATAGCCGTGCTGGGCGGCCTGGTATGGGTCGGCAAACTGATCGCGGTATTGGGCCACCAGCTCCGCCTTGCGGGCCACCGGATCCTCCGCCTCGGCCAGCTCCCGCCGGAAGATGATGTTGACCGCGCCATCGGGCCCCATGACGGCGATCTCCGCCGTCGGCCAGGCCAGATTCAGGTCGGCCCGGATGTGCTTGCTGTTCATCACGCAATAGGCGCCGCCGTAGGCCTTGCGCGTGACCACCGTGATCTTGGGCACGGTCGCCTCGCAGAAGGCGTAGAGCAGCTTCGCCCCGCTCTTGATGATGCCCCCGTGCTCCTGGTTGACGCCCGGCATGAAGCCCGGCACGTCCTCGAAGACAATGAGGGGCACGTTGAAGGCGTCGCAGAAGCGGACGAATCGGGCGGCCTTTTCACTGGCCTTGATATCCAGCACGCCGGCCAGGACCATGGGCTGATTGGCCACGATGCCCACGCTGTAGCCGCCGAGGCGGGCGAAGCCGACGACCACGTTCGGGGCGAAATGCTCGTGCACCTCGAAGAAGACGCCGTCGTCGACGATGTGGCCGATGACGTCCTTGATGTCGTAGGGCTTGTTCGGGCTCTCGGGCACCAGGCGATCCAGCGCCGCCTCGGCGCGCAGCGGATCGTCGCGACTCTCCTTAAAGGGCGGGTCTTCCATGTTGTTGGCCGGCAGATAGCCGATCAGCTCCCGGATGCGGTAGAGGCACTCCGCCTCCGACTCGTTGGCGAAGTGGGCCACGCCGCTGATCTGGCTGTGCACGCTCGCCCCGCCCAGGTCTTCGAAGGAGACGTCCTCGCCGGTGACCGCCTTGACCACGTTGGGGCCGGTGACGAACATGTAGCTCGTGTTCTTGACCATGAAGATGAAATCGGTGAGGACGGGCGAGTAGACAGCGCCGCCGGCGCACGGCCCCATGATGGCGCTGATCTGCGGCACGACCCCGGACGAGAGCACATTGCGGAGAAAGATGTCGGCGTAGCCGCCGAGGCTGACGACCCCCTCCTGGATGCGGGCGCCGCCGGAGTCGTTCAGACCGATCACCGGGGCGCCGTTCTTCATGGCCATGTCCATGATCTTGCAGATCTTCTCCGCGTGGGCCCCGCTGAGGCTGCCGCCGAAGACGGTGAAGTCCTGGCTATAGACGTAGACGAGGCGGCCGTCGATCGTGCCCCAGCCGGTGACGACGCTGTCGCCGGGCACCTTGTTGTCGGCCATGCCGAATTGGGTCTCCCGGTGCACGACGAACATGTCGATCTCGCGGAAGGAGCCGCGGTCGAGGAGCACCTCCACACGCTCGTGCGCCGTCATCTTGCCGGCCTCGCGCTGGCGGGCGATGCGCTCCGGCCCGCCGCCCTCGGTCGACTGAACGCGCAACTGGCGCAGCTTCTCGATCTTGGGATCTGCCATACCTTTCCTCTCGTGAGTGGGATGATGCCGGCATTCGTGCCGGGTGCTGTCGTTCTGACGGAGTCGTTCCGGACCACACCTGACGGCACGGCAAGGTCGTCATGGCGCGGGCGCCGGGCGCCAGTACGCGGCGTTCGCCCGGCGCAGCAGGGCCCAGGTCGCGAACAGGCCGAAGGCAAGCAGCGGCAAGAGCCGGATCGGCCAGGCGGGATAGGCCGCGGGGTCCGCGGCCAGCAGGTTCAGCCGCGCCGCCTGGGTGCCCGTATACAGGAACAGGGCCAGCAGCGTCGCCCGGCGCGCGCTCCGGTGCCGTAGCCGCCAGAACAGGCCGAAAAACACCGCCGCCCAAATGAGTTCGATTGGTAAGATAAGAGCCGGAGAGCGAGCGGCGCCCAATTCCTCCAACAGACCGATCTGCTGCGCCAACCCGAAGGCGCGCCCAGCGGCCGCGCACCCCAACAAAAAGACCCCCCAGACTGTCATGCGCACGGACCGCGGGGGTCGGACCGATCCGGTGTGTGCCATTGCGCCTGATTATATGCCATCGGACAGGCAGGGTAAAGCGCGCCCCCCGGCCCGCTGGTCCGGTCAGCCCTCCGGCGACAGCACCTCAGCCCGGCGCCGGCGGCGCTCGGCGATGGGGGTAACCGGTGGGCACTCCCACGCCTCGGGCGCCGTCTCCCGCCGCAGGTCCTTGAGCCGGGGCAGGATGCCGCAGGCGAAACACTGGTCGCGGCAGTCGATGCGCGTCTCGCCAGATTGGCTCATGAGGAAGTCTTGCGTCAGGAAGCGACGCGTGACCGCCGTGTCGATGTGCTCCCAGGGGAAGATCTCGTCGATGCGGCGCCGCCGATGCGTGTAGAAATCCATCGTCAGGCCGGCGGCGGCGAGGGCCTCGCGCCAGGCGTCCCAGCGGAAGCGATCCATCCAGGCGTCGAACTTGGCCCCGGCGCGCCAGGCGCCTTCGACCACGTCGGCCAGGCGCCGGTCACCCCGGCTGAGCACCGCCTCGAAGTATGACTCCTGGGGGTCATTCCAGCGTAAGCGCAGCCCAGGGGCGCGCAGCTCGCGCTTCAGCAGGGCCAGCTTGGCCTCGATGCTGTCTCTGGCGTCCATCGGCTCCCACTGGAACGGGGTGTGGGGCTTGGGGATGAAGGTGCTGACGCCCACGTTGAGGCTCGCCTTGCGCCCGTGGAAGCGGCGCCCCTCCTCCAGGACGGCCCGCGACAGATCGATGATGGCCTGGACGTCTTCCATCGTCTCCCGCGGGTGGCCGATCATGAAGTAGAGCTTGATGGTGCGCCAGTCGCGGCGATAGATCTCGCGGGCGGTCTCCAACAGCTCTTCGTGGGAGACGTATTTGTTAATGATGTTACGCATCTTCTCGGTGGCCGCTTCCGGGGCGAGCGTGAAGCCGCCGCGCTTGCTGTCCCCCAGGTTTTCCATCAGCTGGGTGGAGACTGTCTCGATGCGCAGCGAGGGCAGGGAAACGTTGAGCCCCAAGTGGCCGTAACGCTGTTGGATACGCTCGGTCAGCTCCAGCACGTGGGTGTAGTCGCTGGAGGAGAGGGAGAGGAGGGCGATCTCCTCGTAACCCGTCTGGCGCAGGATCCGGTCCATGGCCTCGAGGATTTCGTCGACCGGGCGCTCGCGTACGGGCCGGGTGATCATGCCGGCATGGCAGAAGCGACAGCCCCGGGTGCAGCCGCGCATGATCTCGATGGGGGCCCGGTTGTGCACGGTCTCCACAAACGGGACGATGAAGTCGGTCACCGGCGGCGGCAACACGGGCACAATCGTCTTCAGCACCCGGGGCGGCGCCTCGGGCACCGTGGGCGTGATGCGCCGGATCGTGCCGTCGTCGTGGTAACTCACCTCATAGAATCGGGGCACGTAGCAGCCCTCGATCCCGGCCAGATGGCGCAGCTGTGTCTCCCGATCCAGGTGGCGCGCCGCGCGCAGCGTGGCGATGATCTTGAGGATCACCTCTTCCCCCTCGCCGATGACGAAGAGGTCGATGAACGGGGCCATCGGCTCCGGGTTGTAGCAGGCGTGGCCGCCAGCGATCACCAGGGGGTGGCGCGTGTCCCGATCCGCGGCGCGCACCGGCAGCCCGGCCAGGTCGAGCAGGTTGAGCGTGTTGGTGAAGAGCTGCTCATAGGGCAGGCTGATGGCCAGGAGGTCGAAGTCGCCCACCGCGTGATGCGTCTCCAGCGAAAAGAGCGGCAGACCTCGCTCGCGCATCTCCGCTTCCATGTCGACCCAGGGGCAGTAGACGCGCTCGGCCAGGAGGTTGCGATGCCGGTTGACGATGTCATAGAGGATGGCCAGGCCGAGGTTTGACATACCCAGGTCGTAGATGTCAGGGAAGGCGAGCGCCACGCGGAAATCCACGCTCTCCCAGGGCTTGGTCACCTGGTTGAGCTCGCCGCCGGTGTAGCGTCCGGGCTTGGCGACGCGCGGAAGGAGGCGTTCCAGGACAGTCTCGATAGCTTCGGGGGTCATTAGCGATTCCTGCGTGAGCGAGTTGTCAGACCTATTATACCCGAGTTGGCGGGTTGGTTGGTCAGCGGCTTGGTTAGTTGGCTGGTTCGCAACCGACCACCAAACAATCAAACCAGCAATCGAACATACGACCAAGCCAACCACCCCCCTGTACCATTTCCCCATTCCCGCCCCCTTGCCAGTGGGCTATACGGGCCATTGATCCCCATTTTTCGCCCCCCTATAATGGCATTCGTCGCACCTACCGGTGCCGTGGCCGGTGTCGCTCGACGGTCGGGCGGCCAGGCGCAGCACCCCGGACAACCACCAGAAACGGCGATCGCCTATGTCAGGGCACACCACCAGACAACTCAAGAGCCGCCTGTTGGCGGAGCGCACCCGGCACAGCCGGCACGCCCAGCTGAAGCCGGGCGACGTCCTGCAGGAGCGCTACGAGATCATTGGCATTCTGGGGGTAGGCGGCTTCAGCTGCGTCTACAAGGCCCGGGATCTCCGCTTCCCGCAGGTGACGCGGATCTGCGCCATCAAGGAAATGATCAACCTGGCCACGGATCCGCAGCTCCGCGAGATCGCCGTGCGCTCCTTCGAGCGCGAGGCCGGCATCCTGGCCACGCTGAAGCACCCGGCCATCCCCGACGTCTACGACTACTTTACCGAGGCGGACCGCGGCTACCTCGTCCTGGAGTTCATCCAGGGCAAAGACCTGGACACGCTGATCGCCGAGTCGCCAGCGCCGCCGCCGGTCGAGACCGTGCTCGACTGGGCGGCGCAGATCTGCGAGGTGCTTACCTATCTGCACGCGCGCAAGCCGCAGCCGGTCGTCTTCCGCGATCTGAAGCCGTCCAACCTGATGCTCGACGTGCGCCGCCGCATCCACATCATCGACTTCAACATCGCCAAGGTGTTCCAGCAGGACGCCAAGCACACGATGATGGGGACGGAGGGTTACTCGCCGCCCGAGCAATATCGGGGCGAGGCCAGCCCGGCGGGCGACATCTACGCCCTGGGCGCCACGCTGCACCACCTGCTGACGGGCCAGGACCCGCGGATGGAGGTTCCGTTTTCTTTCGCCGAGCGGCCGATTCACGCGGTCAACCCCCAGGTGCCGCCGCGCTTCGTGAGCATCATCAACCGGTGTCTGGCCTACGATCCGGCGGAGCGTTACGCGGACGCGATGGCCCTGGCCGAGGCCCTGCGCTCGATCGGCCCGGCGGGCGTCAACGGCTCCGAGCCGGCGGCGGACGCCGAGGGACAGGCCCCGGGGCAAGCGGCGGCGGCGGCGGCGACGCCGACGATGGTCGCCCCCGACAGTGCCGGCAGCCAGCCGCTGTGGCGCTTCCGCTGCGAGGACGAGGTGCGGGCCAACCCGGTGGTGGCCCAGGGCCTGGTCTTCGTCGGCGCCTACGACAATAACCTCTATGCCCTGAAAGCCGACAAGGGCGAGTTTGTCTGGAAGTTCCCGGCGGGTGATGGCATTGCCGGCATGCCCGAGATCCACAAGCAACTCCTGTTCGTCGGCGCGGCCGACGGCTACCTCTACTGCCTGAAGACGGCCACCGGGCGCCAGAATTGGCGCTTCAAGGCGGGCGGCCCCATCTACTCCTCGCCCAAGGTGGCCTTCGACCACGTCTTCTTCGGCTGCGACGACGGCCATCTCTACGCGGTCAACATCCATAGCGGTCGCCTCGCCTGGAAGGCGGTGGCCGACTACGCGGTGCGCAGCACCCCCTTCGTCGGCGAAGAGCACGTCTTCATCGGCACCGAGGGTGGCACCGTGCAATGCATCGATCTGGGCGGCAACGCCCTCTGGCAGTTTCAGGCGCGGCGCGCCGTCACCTCGACGCCGCTCGTCGCCGAGGAAATGGTCTTTCTCGGCTCGATGGACAACACGGTGTACGCGCTGGACGCCAGCTCCGGCTGGGCCATCTGGCGCTTTCGCACCAAGCGGCCGGTCATCTCATCGCCGGCTATCGACGACGGCGTCGTCTACATCGGCTCGGCCGACGGCAACCTCTACGCCCTCGACATGTACTCGGGGCGCCAGAAGTGGGCCTACCAGACCGAAGGCCAGGTCACGTCCTCGCCCGCCGTGGCCAACGGGTCGGTCTATTTCGGCTCGACCGATGGCCACGTCTATTGCCTGAGCGCGCGCAAGGGCGAGTTGCTCTGGCGTTTCGCCACTGAGGGCTACGTGGTCTCCTCGCCGGTCGTCGTCGACGGCATCGTCTACGTCGGGTCGACCGATCGGCATCTTTACGCTCTGCCGGCATAAGCCGGCCGCCTCCACCGGTCGGCGACCGTGACCGCCGGCCCGCAAAGTGACAGTAGGATATGCTCGTGCCCAACAAGACCCATCCCTCACGCACCGACCTCGCCCCTGAACGGGAGAATGGGGTCATGCCAGATCACGACGATCCCCTGGAACGGGAGATCGAGCCGGCGGACATCCCGATAGTCGGCGACGCGGAGGCCGTGCTGGCCGATGACGACCCTCTCGAACGAGAAATTGAGCCGGCGGACATCCCGGTGGTCGGCGGGCCCGAGGCAAATCACACCAATACGAAGCCGTTGGAGGCGGTCAAGGGCCGGGCCGCTGCCCAGCCGGGCGCGCCCGTGGATCAGCCGGTCCTCCTCGTCACCCATCGCAGCGAGACGGGTCCCGTGCGCGATCACAACGAAGACGCCTGCGTGGCGTTCGCCGGCCAGAGCGACGGCTCCCTGGTCACCATGCCCGTGGCCCTGCTCGTGGTGGCGGATGGCATGGGCGGGCACTTCGGGGGGCAAGAGGCCAGCCGCCTCGCCGCGCGGCTGGTGGCCTCGCAGATCCTGTCACACATCGTCCAGCCCATGCTGCAGGCGCAGGATCTCTCCGCCCAGGCGCCGGTCCAGGACGTGCTGATCGACGCGGTGCAGTCGGCCAACTACCAGATTCATAACCCGCACCCGGAGCACGAAAGCGGCACGACGCTGACGGCCGCCCTGATCATCGGCCGGCGCCTCTTCCTGGCCCACGTCGGCGACAGCCGGGCCTATCTGCTGACCAACGGCGAGCTCACGCAGCTAACCAAGGATCACTCGTTTATCCAGCGCCTTCAGGAGACCGGCCAGCTGAGCCCGATGGAGGCAGCCAGCCACCCGCAGCGCAACGTGCTTTATCGTGCCGTGGGGCAGGGTCCCGGGCTGGACGTGGACACCTCCACGCGTCAGCTGCCGGCCAGTGGACAGCTGCTGGTGTGCAGCGATGGGCTTTGGGGTCTGGTCTCGGAGACGTTGATCCAGGAGACACTCTGCCGGCAGGACCTGACGATCGCCGAGCGCAACGATCGCCTCGTCGAGGCGGCGATCGCCGCCGGCGGCTACGACAACATCACCTCTGTGCTGGCGTCCTTTTCCTGGTAGGACAATCGTCCGGCGGGTGGGGGCGCCTACGCTACCCCTTTTTCCCATTGCCCCGCAGGGGGTGGATTTCCTAGAATGAGACCAGGAGCGGCGGCTACTCGGCCACCGGCTTAACGATGCTTCGAATCGACGTGCAGACATCGCGAGAGGCGCTCAGCGCCGGCGATCTCGTCCAGCTACTCTACCTGCTGGTCCGCATCAGCCCCGAGGAGCAGTTTTGGCAAACGGATCTGCCGCTGAATCTATGCCTGGTCATCGATCGCAGCACGTCCATGCAGGGCGAACGCCTCGACACCATCAAGCGGGCGGCCGCGCTGCTGCTCGATCACCTGGCCCCGCGCGACGTGCTCTCCATCGTGGCCTTCAGCGATCGGGCGAATGTGGTCCTGCCGGCCAGCCACATCCAGAACAAGACGCCAGTCCTGACCAGCATCCGCAGCCTCACAGCCTACGGCGGCACCGAACTCTACCACGGCCTGACCGCTGGTCTGAGCGAGATGCGCAAGGCGGATCTCAAACGCCATCTCAATCACCTTATTCTCTTCACCGATGGGCAGACCTACGGTGACGAGAAGGCCTGCCTGCAGCTGGCCCAGCGGGCGGCGGGGCGGCACATCGGCCTGAGCGGCTTCGGCATTGGCAGCGACTGGAACGACACCTTCCTGGATCAGCTCGTGGCACCGTCGGGTGGTCAGTCGGCCTATATTGAAGTGCCGTCTGAGATCCTGACCTACCTGGAAGCCCGGCTTGACGGCCTGGGGTCGGTGGTGGCCCAGAACCTCCGTCTGGAGCTGGACCGCCTGCCCACCGACGTGCAGGTTAAGGCCGGCCTCAAGATGAGCCCGTACTCTCAGCCGTTGCCGATCGAGGGCGGGCGGCCGCTGAGTCTGGGGCACCTCGAGGGGCAGGTGCCGCTGACCTATTTGCTGGAGCTTTCCGTCGGACCGCAGGCTGCCGGCACCCCGCTACTCATCCCGCTGCACCATCGTGGCGACGTGCCGCGCCACCAGGCATTCGACCAGGCCTTTACCCAGTCGGTGACTCTGTCGGTACAGGAAGGCGCCAATCCGCTGGCGCCCTCCCCGGAACTGCTCGAAGCGGTCAACGTGCTCAACCTCTGCCGCATCAACGAGCTGGCGTGGCAAGCGGCGGACGAGGGCCATCTCGACCTGGCCACCACCCGCCTGCGCCACCTGACGACGCGCCTGCTCCAGTCGGGCCACGTCGAGCTGGCGCAGATGGCGCAACAGGAGATCGCGCGCGTCACCGCCATGGAATCGCTCTCAGACGATGGGCGCAAGCGGCTCAAATTCGGCACGCGCGCCCTCTTTGTCAATGGACACGGATTACGCAATCATGATTAGATGCACGGAGTGTGGATCCTCACAGTACGATGGGGCGCTCTTCTGCGGCGAGTGCGGCGGCAACCTGTGGAGCAAGCGCCAGCGCCAGACGACGATTCTGCCCTTCGCGGTGGAAACGGTGCCCGCCGTGCCCCCTTCGCTCTCCCCCGACGGCGCCGGCGAGACCGCCACGCCGTCCACCGTGACCTTCGTCATCCCCAGCAGCGGCCGCCGTGTCACCCTGGAGGATGTGCGCCAGGTGGAGATCGGGCGCCGCGATGACCGGCATGACGTCGAGCCCGGCCTCGACCTGTCGCCCGACGACGGGGTGCGCCACGGCGTGTCGCGCCGGCACGCGATCATCCGCTTCACCGGTCGCGGCGCCGTGCTGATGGACCTGAACAGCACCAATGGCACCGTGCTGAATCGCTATCGCCTGATGCCGGAACGCCCCTATTTGCTTCGTACGGGAGACGAGATACAGTTTGGACGTCTGCTAACGCACGTCTTCATCGAGTAAACAGGCGTTCAAGCCGAGTCGTCGTCATGTCAGTTTCTGTTCTGGTCCATATCCTCAACGAAGAGCCAATCGCCGCCGAACTGGACGCCCTGCCCGAATCGACCGATCAGTTCGTCCTGGTGCGCAACCCGCGCCGGCGAGATGGCAAGGATCTCCATTTCCTGGATGAAGAGGTCAGCACCATCTTGCTGCCCTGGCACCGCGTCAACTTCATCCAGATCCTGCCTTCCGCCGCCAGCGAGGAAGTCATCGGCTTCGTTCGCGAGTAGCGATGGTCGAGCAAATCCCCCCGTCGCTGGAGCCGACCGGCCCCCGGCTGATTCTCGTCGTCGACGATGAGCGCCGCATGCGGCGCTTCATTCGCATGAACCTGGAGTTGGAAGGCTTCCAGGTGATCGAGGCCGGCAACGGCCTGGAAGCCCTGGAGCAGACGCGCCAGCACGTGCCGGACCTCATCGTGATGGATGTGATGATGCCCGAGCTGGACGGCTTCGAGACCTTGCGCATGCTACGCGAGATCTCGACGACGCCGATCATCCTGCTCACCGTCAAGGGGGACGAAGAGGATCGCATCCACGGCCTCGAGCTGGGCGCGGACGACTACATCACCAAACCGTTCAGCCCGCGAGAGCTCAACAGCCGGGTCAACGCCGTGCTGCGGCGCGCCAGCTGGCCCTCCCAACCGCCTCGCACCGTGCTCCAGATCGACGAGCGGCTCGCCGTCGACTTCAACCGGCACCAGGTCATCGTGGCCGGCGAGCGCGTCGATCTGCGTCCCACGGAGTATCGCCTCCTGGTCCACCTCATCCAGAACGCCGGCTGGGTCGTACCCCACGAAACGCTGCTGGCGAAGGTCTGGGGGTACGAATACCGCGACGAGACACACTATCTCCGGCTCTACATTAATTACCTGCGCAAAAAGATCGAGGAAGACCCGGCCAATCCGCGCTATATCCTGACCGAGCGCGGCACCGGCTACCGCTTCGTCGACTACCGCAAACAGGCCCCCGCCGAATAGCCCCATCCCCGCTGGCGCCCGGCCCCACTTTTGACTAAAATTCGCTCCGCCCTGCCACCGCCTGCCGGCACCGGCGGCGGTCACCAACCGGAGGACTTATGATCACGAGGCATGACCTCGCCGGGGCCGCGCCCTAATGGATGTCGCCGTCACCGCCGTCTTCGCGACGGCTATCGTCGCGCCCTGGCTCGTCCGCCGCCTGGGCCGGCACAGCGGCTGGATCCTCGCGTTGTCGCCGCTGGCCATCACCGTCTACCTGCTCGGGCTGGCGCCGCGCGTCGCCGGCGGCGCCGTCCTCTCGCTCCGCCGCGCCTGGGCCCCCGGCCTCGACGTCTCCGCCAGCTTCCGCCTGGACGGTCTCAGCCTGCTCCTCGGGCTCCTGGTCGTGGGCATCGGCACCCTGGTGGTCATCTACGCCGGTGGCTACCTGAGCGACACGCCGCAACGCGATCGCTTCTTCGCCCT
>JBFGLK010000036.1:0-11486 GCA_041576195.1 Promineifilaceae bacterium (SeqCode) | reverse complement strand
GGATTAGAGCGTCTGGCTACGAACCAGAAGGTCGGGAGTTCGAGTCTCTCAGGGCGTACCTGAGAAGCGACGCCACATCGGCGTCGCTTTTTCTTCGCGCTGGGCCGTCGCAACCCAAGGCGCGACGGCCACGGCGCTAGATTACGGGCCGGGGGCGTGGCCCCGGCAGATCACACGACTACCATCATGCGCACGCCTGCCGGCAAAGAGTGCCGGTACTACTACGAGAACTTCCATCGCGGCCGCTCCATCCAGGAGTGCCGCCTGCTGGGGCGCAATGCGGACTCGCCAGCCTGGCAACCCCGCGACTGCCGGCATTGCCCGGTCCCGGACATCCTGCGGGCCAACAGCAGCCCCGATCTCGTCCTGGAAGCCCGCGTGAGCAAAGGCGTCCTTGGCCTGAACCGGCGCGTGACCGTCACCGCCTTTTGCAGCAAGCACCTGGTCGACGTGACCGATCCGTTCGTCGGCTGTCCCCGTTGCGCCGAAGAGCGTCCAGGCCTGTCCGAGCTCTTCGGTGGCTGACCCGTCCACCGATCCCATCATGCTCACCGCTATCCTCCTCGATCTCGACGACACGCTCCTGGCCAACGACATGGCCCACTTCTTGCCCCGTTACTTTGGCTTGCTGACTACGCAGGCGGCGGAGGAGGGGCTCACCATCGACCTGGTCGGGGAGCTTATCCACTGCACGAACGCGGTCATCGGCAACGTAGACCCGCGGCAAAGCAACCGCGAGGTGTTCTGGGAGCTGTTCGCCCGACGCACCGGGTTGCCGCGTGAGCGCGTCGCGTCGTTCTTCGATCGCTTTTACACGGAGACGTTTCCCCGGCTGGAGGCGGTCACCACGCCGGATCCGGCGGCACCGCGACTCGTGCGCTGGTGCCGGCAGCAGGGCTGGCGCGTCGTGGTGGCCACCAACCCGCTCTTTCCCACCGCGGCTGTGGAGCAGCGGCTGGCCTGGGCCGGCCTGCCGGTCGACCGGTTCGCCTTCGACCTGGTGACCACGTTCGACAACATGCACGCCGCCAAGCCGCAGCCGGCCTATTACCACGAGATACTCCGGCGTATCGACGCGTCGCCCACCGAGTCGCTCATGGTCGGCGACGACTGGGAGAACGACATCGTCCCGGCTGCCGGCATCGGCTGCGCCACCTACTGGATCGCCCGCCACCGCGAGGCGCCGCCGCAACCACTCACCGACGGCCACGGCACGCTGGCCCAGCTATTGGACCGTCTGCAAGCGGGCTGGCTCCAGCCGGCCGCCAATCCATCTGGACGATAGGTGAGCGCCGTGGTCGCGTCCGCGCCCGTCTCCGCGCTGCTCGAGTCCCTCCGCGTGTTCCCGGCCAACGTCCAGGCCACGCTCGTCAACGCGCGCGTCGATTGGAGGTGGCGGCCGGCGATCGATGCCTGGTCGCTAACGGAGGTAGTCTGCCACCTCCGGGACGTGGAAGTCGAAGTGCACCAACCCCGCTTTCGCGCCGTGTTGGCCCGGGAGCATGCCTTCATCTCTGGCGTCGACGCCGACGAGTGGACTCGTCCCCGCGACTACCAGGCCCAGGATGGGCCCGCCGCCCTGGCCCGCTTCCTCCAGGCCCGGGCGGACACGGTTGACCTGCTTCAGGGCCTCCCCTCCGCCTCCTGGGAGCGGCAGGGGCGCCACGCCTTCTTTGGCCCAACGACCTTGCAGGAGCTCCTGGCCATCGTGGTGCGCCACGATGCCGCCCACTGGGACCAGCTCTACGAGCTGGTAGTCCTCAACCCGTCTGATCCTTCCGTCTAGCCAGCTACATGTCACCGGCCGGCTCAAGGTAGTCGCCTGGCCAGCGCGGCGATCTCGTCGCGCAAGCGCTCAGCACGCTCCAGGTCTTGGTCGTGGCCAAACAGCGCGTAGTGATGCTTCTTGTAGGCCAGCTCGGCGCACCGCTGGTAGAAGCGGCGGCCTAGCAGGTAGGTCGCGGGCCCCTGTTGCAGAAGGAGATCCAGGCTGTGGCGGATGCGGCGCGTGGCCGACGCGGCCCGTCGCTGCTGCGCCCCGCTGATCACCCCCTGCTCCACTTCCTCGCCGAGATAACGGGCGATCCAGGTCCCTTCCTGCCAGATGGCCCAGAAGATGATCACGAGCGTGATCAGTATCCCCCCGAAGTCGGTGGCGAACAGCAGCAGGCAGAAGGCGCCGCCGAGAACGGCGGAGGCGTTGTGGATGGCGTGCAGGAGCACGGCGGTGAACCAGCCGGCCACCGGAGCGAGAAGGCGCGTGGCGCGCCCCCGCGCCAGGCGGGAGATGGCGATGCCCAGGCCGGTCACCGCAGAAAAGAGGGCGTGATTCAGCCCAAAGACGATCGCGCGCAGGAATATGTTTACTGTCCAGGCGCCGACGCCCTGTTCCTCGTAGACCGTGAGGAAGTAAAGGACGTTCTCGACCATGGCGAAGCCCATGCCCACCATTGCCCCGTAGACGATGCCGTCGAGTGGGCTGTCGATCTCATGGCGCCACAGCAGTAGGATGCCGATGAGCGCTGCGCCTTTGATCGACTCCTCAATGAGGGGGGCGATGGCGGAGGCGCCGACGAACTCACCGACCGTCGGACCGGCCAGGTAGAACGGCGCGCTTAGCAGGCTGTTGGCCAGGAAGGCGAAAAGGATGCTCGGGACGGCGCCCCACACGAACGCCGCCAGCAGCAAAGGGATCGGCTCCTTCTCATAGCGGTCGACCGTGTAGATGAGGCCGACATAGATCGCGGTTGGGGCGGCGGCCGCCAGGAGTGAGAGGAAAACGATCATGCGCCCCTGCGGCGCCAACCCGGAAGGCTCACGCCAGGGCTCCGGCGATCACTTGAGCGACGTCCTTGACCTCGGGTCCCTTGCCGGCATGCCGGCCGGCGTCCTTCAGCATGATGGCGCAGAATGGGCAGCCCACCGCCACGACATCGGCCCCGGTGGCGCCGGCTTCGGCATAGCGATTGATGTTGACTGCTTCCCGGCCGTGCTCCTCTTCCTTCCACATCTGCGCGCCGCCGGCCCCACAGCAGAACGAGTTGCGGCCGTGGCGGTCCATCTCCAATAGCGTGCGGCTGGCCCATTGCAGCGCCTCGCGCGGCGCGGCAAACTCGCCGCTATGGCGCCCCAGGTAGCAGGGGTCGTGGAACGTGACGGCGTTGAGGCGATCGCCGTCCAGCGTCAGTCGCCCTTTGCCGATCAGGTCGGCGATGAGCTGCGTGTGATGCAAGACCCTGTAGTGCCCGCCCAGGGCCGGGTACTCCCGCCCCAGCGTGTGGAGGCAGTGGGGACAGCCGGTGACGATCGTCTTCTGCTGCGCGCCGATGCCGTTGAGCTGCTCAATGTTGGCCAGGGCCATCTCGTGGAAAAGATACTCGTTGCCGGCACGGCGAGCGCTGTCACCCGTGCAACTCTCGTCGTTGCCCAGGACGGCGAAGCTGACCGCCGCGCTGTGCAAGACGGTAGCGATGGCCTGGGCGATCTCCTGACCGCCCGGATCGAACGCGCCGGCGCAACCCACCCAGTAGAGCACGTCGAAGTCGGGATTGTCGGCCACCGTCGGCACCGGGAACGGCAGCTCGCTCGCCCAGGCGAGGCGATCGTCCGTCATGCCCCAGGGATTGCCCAGCCGCTCCATCCCGTTGAACGCCCCCTTGAGTTGGTCCGGGAAACTGCTCTCCATCATCACCCGGTCCTGGCGAATGTGCAGGATGTCGAACATCGGCTCGTTGCCGACCGGGCACACCTCAATGCAGGCGCCGCAGGTGGTGCACGCCCACAGGGCGCTCTCGGAGAGAGCGTAGTCCAGCAGCGGGACGTCATCGGGCGCCCCGTCGCTTAGCGGGATCATGTGGCGGCGAATGTGGTACCGCTTATTGATCTCGATCGCCGCCGGCGACAGCTCTTTCCCGGTGTGGTAAGCGGGGCACGCCTCCTGGCAACGGTTGCACATGATGCAAGCGAACGCGTCCAGGATCTGGGTCTGAGCCAGGTCGGTCAGGCGAGCCGCGCCGAACTGCTCGATCGACTGGTCTTCGAAGTTCAAAGGATCCATGGCGCCCAGGGCGGTGCGCTCTGGGCGCGTGACGTAGTTGAGCGGGCCCATGAAGAGATGAGCGTGCTTGCTGTAGGGGAACCAGGGTGCGAAGAGCATGATCACCCCCAGAGCGGTCCACCAGGACACGTGCCAACCCAGCTCGAGGCTCTCCGGGGAGAGGCCAGCCCATAGGCCGGCGAGGATGCCGGCAAACGGCTGCCAGGCGTCGCCGTCGGCGGCCACGAGGAACGACTGGCTGGCAAACCGGGCGCCAACGTGAACCAGGATGAAGAGGCCGACGAGCAGCGAGTCACGCGAGACGCCGCCGTCACGGACCTTCGGGTCGAGCAGGACGTTCTCGCGCGTCTGCAGTGGCGCGGCTCGGGCGATGAAGCGCCGCACCAGGAAGTAGGCGGTGCCCACGATGGAGGCCACGCTCAACACGTCTGCCAGCAGGCGATAGACGCCGCCCACCATGCCGTCGCCAAAGAGGCGGAAACCGGGCACGAAACCCTCCAAGACGTCACCGGCGTTCACCAGGAAGTAGAACGTGAAGCCCCAAGCGATGCCGAAGTGGAAGAGGGAGGTCACCGGCCGGTTCTTGAGGATGTCGCCCTGGAGAATGAAGCTGCGCGCGCCGATCAGCAGGCGGCGCAACAGCCCGGACAAATGCAATTGCCCCTGACCTCGCAGGATGATGCGCGCCATGCGCTCGAAGGACATATACATGGCCGAAATGGTGACCAGGGCCAGGAAGACAAACAGGAATCGCTCGATGGTGGATAGCATGGTGGCATTCCTTTTTGGGCCGTGCGGCCTTTCCAAGCGTCCGCGCCGCGCTTACGGGACTGGCATCAACCGCGTCACGCACTGCGTCATAGAACGGCGCTATTGTATCAAGAGGATCCGTGCCCTCCAACCGTGCCGGAGCGCGGGCGCCTTTGCTCCCGATCGCCCACAACCCCCGCGGTCGGACGACGACGTGGCGGCAGGCCGGTATAATCGCGTCATGAGACGTTGGCGCCTGCCGGCACTGCTGTTGATTACGCTGGTCCTCACGCTGTGGCCGGGCAGCCTCGATCCCTACGCCTTCACCGGCGAAGAGAGCCTGCCAGGCCAGGTGCGCGGCAGCGCGCAGTGGCTCCACAGCGCCATTCGGCCGCAACCCGAGCTGGCGCCCGAGGCCACGCCGCTGGTGGTCGCGCCAAGCCCGTTTGGCGTCAACACCTTTCTCGAGCAGGAGGTGCTGCCGGAAGTGCGTGACGAGAGTCTGCGGCGCGTGCGGGAAGCCGGCTTCGGGATTATTCGCCAGGAGTTTCCGTGGGAGGACATTGAGATCCATGGCAAAGGGGACTTCGTCGACCGGCGCAATCCCGAGGTAGGCGAGATCAGCGCCTGGGCCAAGTACGACGACATCGTGGCGGCCGCCGAGCGGCACGACCTGGCGATCCTGGCCCGCCTGAGCAACGCGCCGGCCTGGGCCCACCCGAGCGACCCGGTCACCCACGCCCCGCCCGACAATCCCGCGGACTTCGGCGACTTCGTGGCCGCCGTCGTGGGCCGCTATCGCGGACGGATAGGCTATGTCCAGCTCTGGAACGAGCCCAACATCTTTCCCGAGTGGGGCAGCCGCGTGCCCGATCCCGTCGCCTTCACCGAGCTGCTGTGCCTGGGCTATCATCGGGCGAAGGACGCCAACCCGGATGTCGTCGTGGTCGGGCCGGCGCTCTCCCCGACGATCGCCTTCGACGCGCGAGATCGCAACACGCTGATCTATCTGCAACGCCTCTATCTGGCCGGGGCCGGGGACTGTTTCGACGTTTTTTCCGCCCAGGGATACGGTCTGTTTTCCGGGCCGACCGACCGGCGCCTGCTGCCCACGCTCGTCAACTTCCCGCATCATTTGTTCGTGCGCGACCTCATGGTGCAGTGGGGCGACGCGGCGAAGCCGATCTGGATCAGCGAGCTGGGATGGAACGCCGTGCCGGCAGGCCTGCCGCAGCCATTCGGCCAGGTCAGCAACGCGACGCAGGCGCGCTATACCGTGGAGGCGCTCGAACGCGCCGCCCGCGAATGGCCCTGGGTCAATGGGATCAACGTCTGGTTCTTCAAGCGGGCCGGGATCGCGGAGCAAGGGGAGCCCTGGTATTACTTCCGCCTGATGGAGCCGGACTTCACGCCGCTCCCAGTCTATGAGGCGCTGCGCGATGTCCTCTCCGACCCGGACCGCCTCGCGCCCGACCCCCGCCCCGCGTGGTGGTATCGTTGGCCCAGCCTCCGGGCAACCCTGGCCCTGGCGCTCATCGCCCTCCTCTTCTTCTGCCTCCTCCGCACCCTCCACGGGGCGGCGCGGGCGCCCGCCGGCGCCGCGCCTCACGAGCGATCGACGACGAAGAGCCGATAAGTTTCGCGCGCCGCCGCCCCAATGTGGCGCAAGAAGCCGGCGCCGGGATGATCGGCGGGCAGCGGCCCGACCGCCAGGTGCGCCCAGCCGGCGCCGCGTGCGGTCGCCATCGCTGCAGCGAGCAAGGCCCGGCCGACGCCCCGGCCGCGCGCTGCCGGCGCTACCGCCAGACAGAGCAAGCGCCCCTGGCTCGCGCCGTGACCGCGCCGCATCGCCCACAGCGCCCGCCCCCACCACGGGCGCCCACCGCGGCTCGCGCTGAGCAGAGGCCCCAGATCCGGCTGAAGGAAGACGAAGCCCACGGGCCGATCCTCCTGCCACGCTTCCCAACCGAGCAGCGGGAAGCGCGACCACCATTCCCAGAGATAGCGCGCTTCGGCCTCGTCGAGGGCGGGCAGCGGTGGGGAGAGCGGAGGCGTGTCCAGCCAGACGGGCAGCAGGTGAGCGGGAAACGCGCCACTGGCCAGCGGTCGACATGGTCGACCGGGTGGCGCACCGTCACTGGGTACGGGTAGCCACCAGAGCCGGGACTCCGCCAGGACGTCCATATGGCGTGAGGCCAGCTCGGCCTGATACGGCGGCGCATACGGCGTGTGCAGGGGCGGGGTCAGGTCCCAGTGATCCGCCAGGACGCCGCCGCCCAGGTATGGGGAAAGGCCGACCGGGCCCACGAGGCGGCGCACGCCGGCAAACCACAGGTGCTCGAAGGCCACCTCCAGATAGCGCTCCAGGCCGTCGTCGTCGTTCACCGTGCGCCAGAGCCCCAGGTGCGCCGTCCGTTTGTCCGCTCGCGGGTCCCGCCACAGCAGGCCCGCGGCGACCGGCTGCTCGAACATCGGCGTGCCCGCCAGGCCTGGGGGATCGAGCCGCACCGGGCCACGCCGAGCCCGGGGCAGGGCTTCCAGGTGCAGAAACGCCGGATCCAGGCGCGACAGGTGCGGGTGGGCGGCCGGCGCGAACAGGCCGCCCAATCCGGGATATAGCGGGGGGATCCAGCGGCGGTCGGACGCGTACAGCGCCCACCAGGCGCGAAGGAAGGCGCGGCGGCCGCGCCCGTCGGCGGCAAGGTGGCGCACGTAGTTGAAGTAGCCCGGGTTCATCAGGCGCCGATTGTGCCGGCAACCCGCCATTCCGACGAATCGCCAGCCCTGGCACGGTTTGACGGCACGCGGCTGGCGGCGCATACTTCGCTCGCCGGCCCCGGCCGGGCCGGTACCGGACGCCGATGAATAAACGCCCGCGCATCCTCCTTCCTATGCTCGTTCTGGTCCTGTGGCTGGGCGCCTGGCTGCGGCTGCACGACCTGTCCGGCCAGTCATTCTGGAACGACGAAGGCAACAGCGCCCGGCTTAGTGAGCGCAGCCCGCGCCTCATCGTCGAAGGGACCGCCGCGGACGTCCACCCGCCGCTCTACTACCTGGCTCTGCGCGGTTGGCGGGAGCTGGTCGGCGAGACCGAGTTTGGCCTGCGTGCCTTCTCTGCCGCGGCCGGCATCCTGACCATCGCGGTGACCGCCGGGCTGGGAAGGCTGCTGGCGGCCCGCCAGGCGCTGCCCCTCCTGGCGGCCTTTCTTGCGGCGACGCACCCGGCGCTTGTCTATTACAGTCGCGAAGCGCGCATGTATGCCCTGGTGGCTCTTCTGGCGGCCGGCAGCACTCTGCTGCTCGGCCGCCAGCTGAGCGCCTGGCAGACCCCTGGGCGCCAGGGCCGAACCGGGTGGCTGGCGGGCGCCTATCTCCTGTCGCTGGCCGCGGGCCTTTACACGCATTACGTCTTCCCGGTCGTGGTCGGCGTCCATGCCGTCTACGTCTGGTTGCGGGCGGCCACCTGGCGCCGGCGGCTGGGCTGGCTTGGACTGGCGGCGGGCGCGGGCCTCCTTTTCATTCCCTGGCTGCCCATCTTCCAGCGCCAGATCGGCACGCGCGCCCCGGCGGATGTGCCGGCAGGCGCGTTCCTGGCCGAGGCCCTTCGCTTTCTTTACTATGGCGAGACTCTGGGCGCGGCGACCGCGCGCTGGGGCGTGTTGGCGGCGCTGCTGTTGACGCTCCTAGCCCTCAGCGCCTTCCGCCGGCGGCCGCTCTGGCTGGTCGCCGGCGCCGGCTTGCTGCTGCCGCCGCTGATGCTGCTGGCGGTCGGCGCCACCCGCCCGGCGTTCGCCAAACTCCTGCTTGTGGGCGCGCCCTTTGCCAGCCTGTTGCTCGCGCGCGGCGTCGACCTGGGCTGGTCCGTGCAGGGACGCCGGGCCGGATTCGAGGCGGCGCGGCTGGTGACCGGCCTGTTGCTCGTCCTCGTCCTCGGGACGGTCATCCAGTCCCTGGTCAATCTTTATGTAAACCCAGAGTATACCCGGGCCGACTATCGCGGCCTCGCCGCCCGCATTGCCGCCGAGGACGTGCCTGATGCCGGCATCATCCTCAATGCCCCGAACCAGTGGGAGGTGTTCACCTACTACCATCGGGACGGGGCGCCCGTGTACCCGGTTCCACGCGGCGCGCCGGACGCGGCGGCCATCGCTACCGAGCTGAGTGACATCGTGTCGCGGCACGATCGTCTGTACGTTCTCTACTGGGGGGAGGCGGAGCGCGATCCGGAGCGCCTGGTCGAGCGCTGGCTGGATCAGAACACCTTCAAGGCAACGGAGGAGTGGGTGGGGGACGTGCGTTTCGTCGTCTACGCCGTGCCTGGGCCGCCGGCAGAGGCCATCGAGAGGGTGCTGGGCTGGCGCTTCGGCGACACGATTCGCCTGGATGGTGTGGCCCTCGGTGAGACGGCGCTCGCCCCTGCCGAGATCCTCACCGTGACCCTGTTTTGGCGAGCGCTGGCCCCGATTGACGAGCGCTACAAGGTGTTCCTGCACCTGGTGGGCCCGAACGGGCTTCTCGCCCAGCGGGATAGCGAGCCAGGCGGTGGGCTGGCCCTGACGACGACCTGGGTGCCGGGCGCGCCAGTCGCCGACAATCATGGGGTGCTCGTGCCGGCAGACGCGCCGGCCGGCGACTATACGCTGTTATTGGGGCTGTATGAGCTGGGGGACCCGACCGCTCGACTGCCGATCGCCCTGGATGGCGCGTCCGCCGACGCTGCCCCGCTCGGCGTCGTCACTGTGCGCAAGCGCTAGGGGCCGTGTCTACCCGCGCGCCTCGAGGGCGGCCCGGATGTCGGCGAGGTGCCCCTGCTCGTGCGTGGCGATGAGCCGGGTAATCTCATAGAGGCTCATGACACGGCCGGAGCCGTGCCGCCCGCGACGTTCCCACTCGTCGGGCTGCAGCCCCGCAATGAAAGCGAGCAACGCCTCCCGGTTGGCGCTGAGGTCTGCGCGCAGGGCGTCCGGGCTCTTCTCCTGCTGCTTGCGCACCTGTGACGCGTTCCAGCGGGCCAGATCGAACTCTGGCGAGGCGCCCTCGCCGCCGTGACGGATCATCTCCATCAACCGGGTCATACTTCGCTCTGCTGAGGTCAGATGGCGCACCAGGTCAAGCACCGTCCATCGGTCGCCGTCGGAGAACACGGGCGCCTGCCAGGCGTCGTCGTCCAGGCTGTCGCATAGGGTAAGCAGTGCCCGGCGGGCCTCCTCGAGCTGGGTGAGCAACGCGGCCGTCTGGACGTCAGTCATCAGCCTCCTCCGTAGTCCGGTCGGAGTCGACCCCGACCGATTGCAGCCAGGCGGCGATCGCCTCCCGGTGCTCGCGATAGTGCCAGAACGTGTTCCCGCCGACCATGTACCACAGCGGACGGCCCTGGCGCCACGGGAAGCGGTCTGGATCGAATAGATCGTCCTCGGAAACCGTCGATATCAGGTCGAGGGCCCGCAGATAGCTGGCGGTGAACTCCGCGCGCACCTGCCCCAAAGGCCGGTCGCGGGAGCCCACATAGAAGCCGGTGTTCATCGCGTCGATCTGCTCGTCGCTGAGCGCCAGGTCAGCCGGCGTGTCGCCGCGCAAAGCGGTCTCGATCCAGCGGACCATCTGCGTCTCCCAGGCGGCGATGTGGGCCATCAGGTCTTTGACGGACCAGTCGCCCTCGACGCCCATTTCGGTCAGGCGGTCTGCCGGGACGCGTGCCAGGACCGCCTCGAGCCGCGCCCGTTCCGCCCGGACCTGCGTGAGCATCGCGTCGCGATCGATGCCTTCCGGATGATCACCCATACTGGTTTTGACCTCCTCGCGCGCGGGCTGCGGGGTTGGCCGACGCGTCGTCTCGGGTCATGGCAAACGTCAGACCGTCCGGTCCGGCGTTCACGTGCACGGTTGTCTCGCCCTGGGCGCCCTCGCGCAGTAGGAAGTCGGCCAGCGGCTCGCGCAGGTGGCGGGCGATGATCCGCTGCAGAGGGCGGGCGCCGAAGGCCGGTTGGTCGTTTTGCGCCAGCATCCATTGACGGGCAGCGGGCGACACGTCCAGCGAAAGGCCCTGGGCCTCGGCCAGACGGAACTCCTTCTTGAGCATCAGATCGAGGATCTGGGCCAGCTGCATCGCGTCGAGCTGGTGGAAGACGATGATCTCGTCCAGGCGATTGAGGAACTCCGGCCGGAAGAAGCGGCGGACTTCGCCCATGACGCGTTCGCGTTCCGAGTCGCCGATGGCCGGCACGAGAAGATGTTTCGAGCCCAGGTTGCTGGTCATGATGATGACCGCTTCGCTGAACGTAGCCAGGCGGCCGTGGCTGTCGGTCAGGCGGCCTTCGTCGAGCACCTGGAGCAGCACGTCGAAGATGCGCGTGTGCGCCTTTTCCACCTCATCGAAGAGGATGACGGTATAGGGTCGTTCGCGGACGAAGTTGGTCAGCTGGCCGCCGCCTTCGAAGCCGACGTAGCCGGGCGGGGCGCCGATGAGGCGGTTGAGGCTGGCCTCTTCCTGGTATTCGCTCATGTCGAGGGTCATCATGGCGTCTTCGGTGCCGAAGAGGAACTCGGCCAGCGCCTTGGCCAACTCCGACTTGCCGACGCCGCTGGGCCCGAGGAAAAGGAAGGAGCCGATCGGGCGTTTGGGGTTACGCAGGCCGACGCGCGCGGTCTTGACGGCGCGGCTGACGGCCAGGATGGCCTC
>JBFGLK010000035.1:0-11672 GCA_041576195.1 Promineifilaceae bacterium (SeqCode) | reverse complement strand
GCAGCCACCGTCTTGCTGCATAATAGGTGCGCCCGGACTCCCAGGCTGCCCGCGTCACCGGCAGCATCCGGCCCACGGTGCACCCAGACATGGCCACACGAACACCCGTCGTCGCCCGCATGCCCGAGCTCGCGCGGCTCGAGAACTACCTCAATCTCGCCCTTGCCGGGCAGGGGCAGGTATGCTTCCTCGTCGGCGAAGCCGGCACGGGGAAGTCTGTCCTGGCCGAGGAGTTCTGCCGGCAGGCCCAGGCGCGCGACCAGTCGCTCGTCGTGGCCACCGGGCTTTGTGATGCGCAAACGGGCGTGGGCGATCCATACCTTCCCTTCCGCGAAGTCATGGCCATGCTCACGGGCAGTGTCGAAAGCGAAGCGGCCCGAGGCCGTCTCTCCGAGGAAAACGCCCGGCGCCTCCGCGAAGTGATGGCCGTGGCCGCGGAGACCCTTGTGGAATACGGCCCCGACCTGATTGACGTGCTCGTGCCGGGAGCGACCCTGGTGGCCAAACTGGGGAAGATCTTTGCCGACAAGACGGAGCTGGCCCGTCGCGTGCAGCAGCGCCTGGCCCCAACCGATCGGCAGGTGGCCGGTCGCGCCGTCGACCAGGGGGAGATCCTCGAGCAATGCGGCAACGTCCTTCGCCAGCTCTCGCGCCACCGGCCGCTGCTGATCATTCTCGACGATCTTCATTGGGCGGACAACGGCTCGATCGATCTGCTGTTTCGTCTCGGCCGCCGCCTGGGCGGAAGCCGACTTATGGTTCTCGGCACGTTTCGGCCTGAGGAGATCACCATCGGTCGGGGAGGGCAACGGCACCCGCTGGAGAAGCTGCGATCCGAGTTCAAGCGCTATATGGGGGACCTCGAAATCAACCTGGACCAGACGGTCGACTACCGCGGGCGCGAGTTCGTCGACACCTACCTGAGCATGGAAAAGAATCGGCTCAGCGACGCGTTTCACGACGCCCTGTTCCGCCACACTGGCGGCCACCCGCTTTTCACGGTTGAGCTGCTACGCACGATGCAGGAACGGGGCGATCTGGTCCAGACCGCCGACGGCTACTGGAGGGAGGGACCGCAACTGGACTGGGCAGGTCTGCCGGCACGCGTCGAAGGCGTCGTGGCCGAACGGATCGAACGCCTCCCAGAGGATCTGCAGTATCACCTGACCATCGCCAGCGTCGAAGGGGAGCAGTTCACGGCCGAAGTAATCGCCCAGGTCGGCGACCAGGAAGCGCGTAGCGTCGTCCAGGACCTCAGCGGAGAGCTCCGCGGCGAGCACAAGCTCGTCGAAAGCCAGGGGGTGCAGCGCCTCGGTCGCCAGCGCCTCTCGCGCTATCGCTTCACCCACAATTTGATGCAGCAGTACATCTATCGGCACCTCGACGAGGTCCAGCTCTCGTATCTGCACGAGGACGTCGGCCACGCCCTGGAGGCGCTCTATGGCGACCAGGCTGACGAGATCGCCCCCCAGCTCGCGCGCCACTTCCTGCTTTCCGAGCTGATCGACAAATCCCGTCACTACCTCCGCCGCGCTGGCGAGATGGCCGCCGCCCGCTTCGCCAACAGTGAAGCGGTCGGCTTTCTGAGCCGCGCCCTCGAGCTGACGCCGGCGACCGATGCCGAGGAGCGCTACGCTCTGCTCGCCACGCGCGAACGCGTCTACGAGCTGCTCGGCGATCGCGAGGCGCAGGAGCAAGACCTGGTCGCGCTGGAAGCACTGGCGACGCTTCTGGATGGACCCGGTTCCAGCAACCGCCAGGCGCAGATGGCCGTGCGCCGCTCCGAGCTAGCCAACGCGCTCGGTGATCTGGCGCAGGCCGAGAAGGCCGGACGACGGGCACTGGAGCTCGCCGAACGAGACCAGGACGCGGTGCGTGCGGCCGCCCACATGGCGCTTGGGCGGGCCATGGTGCAGCAGGGCGACTACGGCGGCGCTCGGGCCGAGTTCGAGGAGGCCCTGCGCCTGGCGAAGCGTCATGGCGACCGCGAGCTGGTCGCCTCTTCTACGCGCAATCTAGGCCTGGCCCTCTATCGGCTGGGTGAGTTTGACGCCGCCCGGGCCTCGCTCGCCGAAGCGGCGACCATCTCCGGCGAGGTTGGCGACCCGCGAGGCGAAGCGAGCGCCATCAATATCCTGGGAGCGGTCGCCTACGCGCTCGGAGATATGGGCGACGTCCTGACCTATTTCGAGCGATCGCTGCAAATCTACCGCCAGGTCGGGGCCAGGCAAGGCGAGGGCATGCCGCTCACCAATCTGGGTATTATGGCCCTCTACCTTGGAGACTACGCATTGGCCCAGCAGCGGTTCACCGAGACGCTCCAGCTGCAACGGGAAATCGGAGATCGCAACGGGGAAGCTATCTCCCTGTTTCGCCTTGGTCAGGTCGCCAGCGACCAGAGTCAGTACGCCGAGGCGGTCACCTGGATGGAGAAGTCGCTGACGTTGCGACAGATGATGGGCGACCGTGATGGCACCGCCGAGTCCATGGCCGGCCTGGCGCACGCCCTGCTTGGCCTGGATCGTCTCGCGGAGGCGGAAGCGCTCTTCGAGGCCGCGATCGCCCTGCGCGGGGAATTGGGACAGCCTGGGCTGGCGTTGGCCCCGCGGGTCGGGCTGGCCCGCGTCTGGTGGCAGGAGACGCCCGATCGTCCGGATAGGGTGCGAGACCTGATCGAGCCGGTGATCGAGTCGCTGCTTCGTGGCGCCACGGATGGCATAGCGGAACCGCATCGCCTCTGCTATGATTGCTATCGGCTGCTTCTGGCATTTGGCGACGACCGGGCCACAGAGCTTCTGGCACGCGCGGCCCGATCGCTGCAGGCCAGTGCGGCCAAGATCAACGACCTCGAGCTGCGTCAGGCCTATCTGGAACACGTTCCGGCCAATCGGCAGATTCTGGCAGCATTGGCTGCCGTCACAGCGCGCGGCGAGGCGGTCACCGAGGTGCGAGGGCCCAATGGCCCGGGCGCGCCGGCGCAGGCGCCAGACGCGCCCCGAGTTGACGAGGGAGGGTAATCATGATCGACTGGCCGATGCCCGGGTCCAGGCGCTCACCGCGCCCGGCGCGCCCCTGGCGCCACGCTTTCGTTCTCGTCGTCTTGCTTTGTGTGCTGATCGGCGCACTGTCGCTTGTCGTCTCGGCGGAAGCCAATACCGCGCCGACGATGACCGTCGTCAAGGTTGAGCGCAACGTTGCCATCACCGTGCGGGCGGCCGACTTCCCCGGCAGGCTGGTCTGGTCGATTCGCCAGGGTCGCATGGGCACCCAAGCCATTGGCGGTCCGATCGTGGCCGGTTTTGACTCGGCGACCGGGGGCCCAACCCTCGTGCGCATTCCCATTGCGCCGCTCTTCGCCGGCAACGATCGCATTGCCTTCCGGGCGGTGTCTGGCAACCTCTTCTCCTATAATTTCGCCTATAACCGGGACTATGACGACGGTTCGGTAGCCAACGCCATTGCCAACGGCACGCCGATCGTCGACGGTGGGGGCTTCTATGTGGGCGATGGCCAGACCGAGGGAGGTGGCTTCTATGTCGGCGGCCAGATCCAGGGCGGCGGCTTCTACGTCGGCGACCAGGGCGGGACCGTCGATGACGGCAACGTTGCCACGCACACGATTGACGTGATCAGCGTTCGTGCCGGCACAAGCGCCACCTTCCAGACGCAGAACTTCTTGCCGGGCCGCACCTTTTCCATCGCCATGAAGCATCCGGATGTGGCCTGGGGCGTCAACGACCACGTCGTCGGCACATTGTTCAGCGGGCCCGGCGGTTCGCTCATCGGGACCGTGTCCATCCCGCCGGCCCTGGCCAACGAGCTGACGATCTCGATACGCGCCCGCAGCACAGACGGCTACTATGCCTTTAACGGCTTCCTGAATCGGGACTACTAGGCGCTCGCCTCTGGCGGCGAAGCGGAATCTGCGTCGATGACGACCGAACGCAACGAGACCTGGTTGGCAGTGGGCGAAGCCGCCCGCCGCCTCGGCGTGCACCCGGTGACCCTGCGGCGCTGGGCGGACCAGGGCGACATCCCGGTCGTCGTGACTCCGGGCGGCCACCGGCGCTTCGCCGCCGCTGACATCGCCGCCTTTTCACGCGAGCGACGCCTGGCGACCGCCACGCGCGGCCTGGAGCAGATCCTCACACAGCGCGCGCTCGTCAACACCCGCTCCGAGATCGTCGCCCGCGATCAGCCGTGGCTGTCCGCGTTTGACGAGCAGGACCGGCAGGCCAAACGGCTGCTGGGCCGCCAGCTGATGGGCCTTCTGCTGCAGTACATCTCCATGGATGGCGGTGGCGAGGGCTTGCTGGCCGAAGCGCGCTCGATCGCCCGGATCTATGCCGGCAATGCCCTGGAGCTCGGCCTGCCAATTACCCAGACGCTGGAAGCGGCCATCTTCTTCCGGGACACGATCCTGGAGACCGCCCTCACCTTGCCCGACCAGGCCAGCGTGCCGGCGGAGGCCAACCGGCGCTTGCTCCGCCGGATCAACCGCATGCTTAACGAGGTGCAGCTCGCCGTGGCCGAAGCCTACGAGGACGCCGACCGCGGCTAGGCCGCGCCGCTCGCCAAGGAAGATCACATGAGCCAACCCGACCCCGAGCCCGCCGACCTGGCCCAGGCCACACTGGGGGCCGGCTGTTTCTGGTGTGTCGAGGCCATCTTCCGCGATCTCCGCGGCGTGCTGCGCGTGGTCTCCGGCTACGCCGGCGGTTCGGTGCCCAATCCCACGTATGAGCAGGTCTGCCGCGGCACGACCGGGCACGCCGAGGTGATCCAGGTTAGCTACGACCCCGCGGTCATTTCGTTCGCCGATCTGCTCGAGGTTTTCTGGCGCACCCACGACCCGACGACCTTGAATCGCCAGGGGGCCGACGTGGGTACGCAGTACCGCTCCGTCATCTTCTACCATGACGAGGAGCAGCGGCGGATCGCCGAGGCGTCGCGGGCTGCTGCCGACGCCGGCGACCTGTGGCCCAACCCCATCGTCACCGAGATCGCGCCCTACGACGCCTTCTACGAGGCCGAGGCGTACCATCAGGATTACTACGAGCGCAACCCGTTCCAGCCCTATTGCCGCGTCGTCATCGATCCGAAGGTGCGCAAGTTCCGGCGGGAGTTTGCCGACCGCTTGAAGCCCGCCGGCGCTTCACCTGCCCCATAGCCTGCCGGCACGCCACTCCCCGCTCGCCTCACTCACGCTCCCCCCAGACAAGGCGCCATCCCCCGCTTTTTCGATTGTGACATTCTTCACAATAGAATGATGGCATCCATCACTACGTGGACTCCTCCTCTGGTGATAGCCTATGGTCGGGCGGATTAGCCAATACGATGCCCTTGCGACCCTAGACGACTATCGCGCGAGCGCCACCAGTTTGCCCGGGTCTCGTCTGGTCGGCTGTCGCGAACGGGTTCATCGTGAACACAGCCACAGCAGGTTTAGCAATGGTGGCCCCGGCCGGGCGGTATGCCAACCCGGCCGGCAGGCAAGATCGATGACGCTCAACGGCGGCGCGCCAGCGCTCGGCCGTCGTCACCGCTTAGGAGCACGGCCACCCCGTCGCTCCGCCAGGGAGGAGGTGCCCCTTGACCGCGTTTGTCAGCCTTGACACCGCCCACGACCCACCGCTCAACCTGCTTGAGTCGGTGGAGCGGGCCACGCCGGGCCATTCCCGTCTCGAGATGTGCATCCAGTGTGGCAGCTGTGGCGGCTCCTGTCCCTCCGGCCCCGATATGGAGCATACGCCGCGACAGCTGTTCGCCATGATTCGGGCCGACATGCGGGACCAGGTGCTCGCCAGCAACGCCCCCTGGTATTGCGTCTCCTGCTATTTCTGCATGGTGCGCTGTCCGCAAGACGTCCACATCACCGACTTGATGTACACCCTGAAGAGCATGGCCATCAACGCGGGCCTCTATCGAGACCGTACTGGGCCGGATCTCTCCGAAAGCTTCGTTGGCTACGTCGATAGCTTCGGCCGCAGCTTCGAGCTTGGGCTGGCCACACGCCACTACCTCCGCCATCAGCCCAAGGAGCTCATGGGCCGGGCCCAGATGGGCCTGGGCATGCTCAGCCGTGGCCGCATTGACCTGACGCCCCAACGCATCCAGGCGATCGATCAGCTGCAAGCCATTCTCCGGCGCGCGCGGGAGTTGGAGGGAAGCGCATGACCAACTATCTCTTCTACCCTGGGTGCTCGATGACCCGCAGCTCCCGGCCCTATCTGGACTCGCTGCTGGCCATCCGCAAAGATCTCAACCTCAGCCTCGAGGAGGTGCACGACTGGAACTGCTGTGGCGCAACGGAATACCACTCGGTCCATCGCCTGGCCGCCTACGCTCTGATTGGGCGCAACCTGGCCCTGGCAGCACAGCAGGCCAATGGCAGCCGCACGGTCGTCGCCGGCTGCAGCGCCTGTTATGTCAATTTAGCCAAGACCGATCGCTACATGCGTGAAGACGCGCTCCTTGACGGCCAGGTGAACGAGGCCCTGGCGGCCGGCGGGCTGAGCTATCGGCCCGGCGCGGTAGCGGTGCGCCATCTGCTGGACATCATCTTCAACGACATCGGCCTGGAGGCGATTCGCCAGCGGGTCTCCCGCCCGCTCACCGGCCTGCGCGTCGCCCCGTACTATGGCTGCATGATTGTCCGGCCAGATCCCGATCAGCGCTTCAGCAGCACGGAGTATCCGCACGAGCTCGACGACCTGCTCAGCGCCTTGGGCGCGACGGTGATCGACTATCCGTTGAAGACCCACTGCTGTGGCGGCCACATGACCCAGATCAGCCCGCCGGTGGCGTACGGCCTCATCCGGCGGCTGCTGCTCGGCGCCGAGCAATACCGGGCCGATATCATGGTGACGCTCTGCCCCATGTGCCAGCTCAACCTCGACGCCTTTCAGGTAGACGTCAATCGCCACTTCGAAGCCGACTCCCATATGCCGGTGCTGTACTTCACCCAACTCATCGGCCTGGCCTTTGGCCATGGTGCCGAGGAGCTGGGCATTGGCAAGGAGTTCGTTACCGCCCGTGAGGCGCTCTCGCGCATAGGCGTGGCCGTGCCGGCAGAGGAAGCGCCGCCCCCGCGTCCGCGTCGTCGCGCCAAAGACGACCCGAGCCTGCCAATGCCGCGTATGGCAGAAAGCGTGGAGGAGTCAGAATGAGCCACGTAGCGAAGTCACCTCCCGAGAAGAAGGAACGCATTGGCGTCTACGTCTGCCACTGCGGCACCAACATCTCGGCCACCGTCCGCGTCGAAGACGTGGCCACGTGGGCCCGCGAAGAGCTGGGCCCGGATGGGGTTGTGGTTTCCCGCGACTACAAGTTCATGTGCTCGAGCCTGGGCCAGGAGCTGATCGAGCGAGACGTGGCCGACGAAGGCCTCACACGTGTCGTCGTCGCCGCCTGCTCCCCACACCTCCACGAGCAGACCTTCCGCGGCGCGTGCAGCCGTGCCGGACTGAACCCCTACCTGTGTGAGCTCGTCTCGATTCGGGAGCAGGTCTCCTGGGTGCACACGGACATCGACGCCGCCACAAGCAAGGCCAAGGCCGTCCTCGCCAGCGGCATCGAGCGCGTCGCGCGCCACGAGCCGCTTGAGCCACTGCGCGTGCCCATCCACGCCGACACGCTCGTCGTCGGTGGCGGCATTGCCGGCATCCAGGCGGCCCTCGAGATCGCCGACTCCGGGAACAAGGTCTTCCTCGTCGAGCGCGAACCGTCCATCGGCGGGCACATGGCCCAGTTCGACAAGACCTTCCCCACGCTCGACTGCGCCGCCTGCATCCTCACGCCCAAAATGGTCTCTGTCGGCGCCCACCCGAACATCGAGCTCCTGACCTGGTCCGAAGTGGAGCGGGTCGAGGGCTTTGTTGGCAACTTCACCGTCACCGTGAAAAAGAAGCCCCGCTACGTGAACACCGAGCTCTGCACCGGCTGCGGCATCTGCTGGGAGAAATGCCCCAAGAAGCTGGTCGACGAGGTATTCGAAGCCGGGCTGGGCTACCGCACCTCTGTCTACACGCCGTTCGCCCAGGCGGTGCCCAAATACCCGGTCATCGATGAGGACTCCTGCACCTACTTCCTGCGCGGCAAGTGCCGCGCCTGCGAAAAGCTCTGCCCCACCGGAGCGATCGACTTCAAGCAGGAGGCAGAGTACCTCCGTATCACCGTGGGCAACATCATCCTGGCCACTGGTTACGATCTCTTTGACGCCCGGCGCATCCCGCAGTATGGCTATGGCCGACTGGCCAACGTCTTCACCAGCATGGAGTTTGAGCGTCTGTGCAATGCCTCCGGACCGACCAACGGCGAGGTGGTGCTTCGCGACGGCGTGACCCATCCTCGCACGGTCGGCATCGTCCACTGCGTCGGCAGCCGCGACCGGAACTACAACAGCCACTGCTCCGTCATCTGCTGCATGTCCAGCCTCAAGTTCGCCCACCTGGTGAAGGAGCGAACCGGCGCTACCGTCTACAACTTCTACGTCGACATGCGCACGGCCTACAAGGACTACGATGAGTTCTACCAGCGACTGCTCGAGGAGGGCACGCGCTTCGTCCGCGGCAAGGTGGCCGAGATCACAGACGCCGCCCGAGAGCCCGGCGAGGACGGCATGCTCATCGTTCAGGTAGAGGACACGCTCGTCGGCCGGCAACGCCGTATCCCGGTGGACATGGTCATCCTGGCCTCGGCGCTCGAGCCGCGGGCGGATGCCGACGAGGTCGCCAAGCGATTCGGCATCGCCTGCAGCGCCAACGGCTGGTTCATCGAGAAGCATCCCAAGCTCGACCCGGTGGCCACGATGACCGAAGGGATCTTCATCGCTGGTGCGGCCCAGGGGCCCAAGGACATTCCGTCCAGCGTGGCCCAGGGCGCGGCGGCGGCGGCCCGCGTGCTGAATCGCATCGGCATGGGCGAGATCGAGCTGGAGCCCGTGCGGGCTACCGTCAACCCCGACCTCTGCTCGGGATGCCGCATCTGCAACGATCTCTGCCCCTTCGGTGCCATCCTTTACCTTGAGGATTGCAGGGTGACCGAGATCAACCACGCCCTCTGCCAGGGCTGCGGTACCTGCGTGGCCGCCTGTCCGGCCAGCGCCATCAGCGGCACCGTATTCAGCAACGAGCAGATCCTGGCGCAGATCGAGGGTCTGCTGCTATACAGCGTTCCTCGCCGGCCCGTCGCAGTGGCCGCGGCGACGCCGGCCTAGGGAGGACCGACATGAGCGACACGTTCGAACCCGTCATCATCGGCTTCACCTGCAACTGGTGCAGTTATCGGGCCGCGGACCTTGCCGGCACCGCTCGGGTCAAGTATCCGCCCAACATCCGGCTGATCCGCCTCATGTGCTCGGGTCGCCTCGATCCGGCCTTTGTCCTCAAGGCGCTGGCCGAGGGCGCCGACGGCGTCATGATCACGGGCTGCCACCCGGGCGAGTGTCACTACCTGGTGCAGAACTACAGGACCTTGAGCCGCTACCTGCTACTGCGGCGCCTCGTTGCCCAGATGGGCATTGAGCCGGAGCGCGTTAAGCTCGTCTGGGCCAGCGCGGCCGAGGGCGTCCATCTGGCCAGGGAAATCACCCGCATGGTCGAGGAGATTCGGGCGCTCGGGCCGCTCGACTGGCCACGGCGCCTCCCCCGGCCGACGACCGTGCCGCCCGCTCTGGTTCCTGAGGAGGTGCCCGCATGAGCGCCAACGGCAAACCCAAGTTCGCCATGTACTGGGCCGCCGGCTGCGGCGGCTGCGAAATCGCCGTCCTCAACATCGGGGAAAAGATCCTCGACGTGGACGCCGCCTTCGACATCGCCTTCTGGCCAGTGGCCATGGACGCCAAAGTCAAGGACGTCCAGGCACTGCCCGACGGGGCCATCACCCTCACCCTCTTCAACGGCGGCATTCGCAATGACGAGAACGAGCACATGGCCCGCCTGCTGCGCCGCAAGTCGCAGATCCTCGTCGCCTTCGGCTCATGCGCCTCGGAAGGATGTATCCCCGGCCTGGCCAACTTCAGCGACCTAGACTCGCTCCTCGACACGGTGTACAACGGCGTCTCCACCGATAACCCGGACCGGATTCGGCCCCAGTATGAGTATGAGGCCCCGGAAGGCACCGTCCGCATCCCGGTTATGGCACCGGTCCTCCGCACCCTGGACATGGTCGTCGACGTCGACTACATCATCCCGGGCTGTCCGCCCGAGTCCCACCAGATCGCCGCCGTGATCGACGTGGTCCTGGCGGCGCTCCGGGGCGAGATGGAGCTCCCTCCACCCGGCGCCATCCTTGGCGCCGGCCAGAAGGCGGTCTGTGACGAGTGCGAGCGAACGCGGGGCATCAAGAAGATCAAGCGGTTCACGCGGATCCAGCACATGGCCGCCGTCGATCCGACCCTGTGCCTGATTGAGCAGGGCATCCTCTGCAACGGGCCGGCGACGCGCAGCGGCTGTCACGCCCGCTGCCCGACCGCCGGAAACGCCTGCATCGGCTGCTACGGACCGGCGGACGGCGTCGTCGACGTCGGTGCCCGCATGATGGCGGCCATCGCGTCGGTGATCGACAGCCGCGATCCGGCCGAGATCAACCGCATCCTCGACGGCATCGTCGATCCGGCCGGTAGTTTCTACCGCTTCAACCTGGCCCACTCCCTGCTCAAGGCCGCCAGGCCCGCCTGGACCGCCGAAAGGAGCCACTGACATGCAGCGTATCACCATCGACCCGATCACCCGGCTGGAAGGCCACGGCAAGATCGAGATCTTCCTCGACGAAAACGGCGACGTCGCCAACACCTACTTCCAGATCCCGGAGCTGCGTGGCTTCGAGCGCTTCTGTGTCGGTCGACCCGTCGAGGAGATGCCCGTGCTCACCAACCGCATCTGCGGCGTCTGCCCCGAAGCGCACCACATGGCCGCCGCCAAGGCGGCCGACGCCGTCTATGGCGTGGTGCCCCCGCCGGCGGCGCGCAAGCTGCGCGAGCTGCTCTACATGGGCTTCTACTTCACTGACCACACGACCCACTTCTACGCGCTGGGCGGCCCCGACTTCGTCATGGGGCCGGACGCGCCCGTGGCCGAGCGAAACATACTGGGCGTCATCCATAAGGTCGGGCTGGAGATCGGCGGCCAGGTCATCCAGGCCCGCCGCTATGGTCACGCGATCGTCGAGACACTTGGCGGGCGCAAGGTTCATCCCTGCACGTCGGTCCCAGGCGGCGTCACCAAAGGGCTCACCGAACCGGAGCGCCAAGAAATCGAAACCATGGGGCGCTGGGGGATCGAGTTCGCCCAGTTCAGCCTCAAGCTCTTCGCCGACCTCGTGCTGGCAAACCCGTTCTATCTCGACCTGATACTCGGCGATGTCTACACGCATAGGACCCACTACATCGGGCTGGTAGACGATCGGAACCGGGTCAACTTCTATGACGGTCTCGTCAGCGTGGTCGACCCCGAGGGCCAGCGGCTCGGCAAATACGCCCCGCACGAGTACACCGACTGGATCGCCGAGCGCGTCGAGCCGTGGACCTACCTCAAGTTTCCCTATCTGAAAAAGGTGGGCTGGAGGGGCTTTGTCGATGGCCGGGAGTCGGGCGTCTACGCGGCCACGCCGCTGTCCCGGCTCAACGCCGCGGACGGCATGGCCACTCCGCTGGCCCAGGCGGAGTATGAGTG
>JBFGLK010000034.1:0-11689 GCA_041576195.1 Promineifilaceae bacterium (SeqCode) | reverse complement strand
CTGAGGCGCTCTTGCGACGGCTGCTCGAGGCCGCGCGCTGGGCGCCATCGGCCCACAACCGCCAGCCGTGGCGCTTCGCGGTCATCACGGATGAGGCGGCGCGGCGCCATCTGGCGGCGGCCATGGGGGCGCGGTTGCGGGCCGACCTGGCGACGGACGGCGTGCCCGCGGAGGCCATCGAGCGCGACGCCGTCCGCAGCTACGCGCGGCTCACCGGGGCGCCCGCCCTCGTGCTCCTCTGCCTGACGATGGCCGACATGGACCGCTATCCGGACGCCCGCCGGCAGGGCCACGAGTGGACGATGGCCGTGCAGAGCGTGGCCATGGCCGGGCAGAATCTACTCCTGGCCGCGCACGCGCTCGGCCTGGGCGCCTGCTGGATGTGCGCTCCCCTCTTCTGCCCGGAAACGGTGCGCACGGCCCTGGATCTGCCGCCGGACTGGCAGCCGCAAGGGTTGATCACGCTCGGCTACCCGGCGGAGTCGCGCCAGAAGGAACGCCGCCCGCTCGACGAGGCGGTCCTCTGGCGGTAGGTCAACAGAGACGGGCGGGGTGTACTTGCCCCTCGCCGTCGATTTCTGCTATACTACGCGCATGTTGCTATTATCGAATAAATCAGATTTATTCGATAAATCGAGCCCGTACTTCCGACAATGCAGCTGGGCAGACTCGAGCCTCAATTCCTCCATTACCTGATCAGGGCGGCGCTGGCGCCCGGCGACCCCCTGCCTACCCTGGCCGAGATCGGCGAGGAGATGGGCGTCAGCGTGGGCAAGCTGCGCGAGCAGCTGGCCTTCGCCCGGCAGCTCGGGCTCGTCTCGGCCCGGCCTCGGGTTGGCATGCGCCGCGAGGCGTTCGACTTCACCCCCGCCATCCTGCCCAGCGTGTTGTTCAGCCTGGCCACCGGTGAAAGCACCTTCGCCCAGTTCAGCCAGCTGCGCCGCACGCTGGAAACAGCCATGTGGCCACAGGCCGTCACCCGGCTGACCGCCGAAGACCTGGCCCACCTCCGCGGCCTGGTGGACGCCGCCTGGGACAAGCTGCGTGGCGACCCGGCTGCCATCCACATCCCCAACGGCGAGCACCGGGACCTGCACCTCACCATCTGTCGTCACCTGGACAATCCGTTCGTCCAGGGTATTCTGCGCGCCTATTGGGAGGCGTACGAGGCCAGCGAGCTGACGCGGCTGGCCGACTACAGCTACTGGCTGACCGTCTGGGAGTACCACGAGCGCCTGGTCGACGCTCTGTGCCAGGGGGAGTTCGACCGCGGCCTCCAGATCCTGATCGACCACTTCGAGCTGCTGCCGACCGTGTCGGTGCCGGCATGAGCAAAGGAGCACGCATGAGCCTCCAAACGGAGCTGAACAAAGAGCGCGTCCTGGGGCTGGAGCTGCAAGACTACAGCCTCGTCCAGAGTGGCGACGCCGTCGGCCAGGCCATCGCCACCATGCAGGCCGACGGGCACAACGTCTGCCTCGTCGCCCGCGCCGGGCGCCTCGTCGGCATCCTCACCGATCGCGATGTCGTGCGCAAAGTCATCGGCCTGATCCCCCTGGATCGGGAGATCGACGAGGTGATGACGGCCGACCCCGTCACCGTCACGCCCGACTACAGCGCCGCGGAAGCGCTCTGGCTGATGGACCGCAAAGGCTTCCGCAATCTGCCCGTGGTCGACGACCAGGGCCAGATCCAGGGCAACATGACCCACCACGCCGTCCTGCGTTACCTGGCCGACCGCTACCCGCAAATCGTCTGGAACCAGCCGCCCGATCCCAATCAGGTGGCCGAGACCCCGGAAGGGGGCGACTGAGGCCGCCCACCGGTTTTTCACCGAGGAGTAAACCACCCCCATGAGTGACGAGACCACCGTCCCCCAGATCGAACAGGTCGAGTCGATCGTCATCCGCTTCGCCGGCGACTCCGGCGACGGCATGCAGCTGACCGGCACCCAGTTCACCAACACGTCCGCCGTCTTCGGCAACGACGTGAGCACGATGCCTGATTTCCCGGCGGAGATCCGTGCCCCTGCCGGCACCCTCCCCGGCGTCAGTGGCTTCCAGGTCCAGTTTGCCAGCACCGACATCCTCACCCCCGGCGACGCGCCCTCCGTCCTGGTGGCCATGAACCCGGCGGCGCTGCGCAAGAACCTGCCGGAGCTCGAGCCGGGCGGCACCATCATCGTCAACAGCGACGCCTTCACCCAGACCAACCTGCGCAAGGCCGGGTACGACGAGAATCCGCTGGAGAACAACTCCCTCCGCGGCTTCAAGGTCGTCGACGTGCCTCTGACCTCGCTCAACCGCGAGGCCCTGAAGGACATCGAAGGGCTCTCCACCAAGGAAAAGGACCGCAGCCAGAACTTCTTCGCCCTCGGGCTCACCTTCTGGCTGTTCGATCGCCCCCTCAGCACCACCGAGAGCTGGCTGCAGAAGAAGTTCGCCAACCGTCCGGAGGTCCTCGAAGCCAATACCAAGGCCCTGCGCATGGGCTACTACTTCGGCGAGAACACCGAGATCTTCCGCCAACGCTATCAGGTGCGGCCCGCGACGCTCAGGCCGGGCACCTATCGCAAGGTCACCGGCAACGAGGCGCTGGCCCTCGGCTTCGTCACCGCGGCCCGCAAGATGGACAAGCCCCTCTTCTTCGGCGGCTATCCCATCACGCCAGCCAGCGACATCCTTCACTTCCTCGCCCCCCTGCGCCACTTTGATGTACGCACCTTCCAGGCGGAGGACGAGATCGCGGCCATGGGCTCCATCATCGGCGCGGCCTTCGGCGGCGCGCTGGCGGTCACGGCCACGAGCGGCCCCGGGATCGCCCTCAAGAGCGAGGCGATGAACCTGGCCCTCATGCTGGAGCTGCCGATGATCGTCGTCAACGTCCAGCGCGGCGGCCCCAGCACCGGCCTGCCGACGAAGACGGAGCAGGGCGACCTCCTGCAGGTCCTCTACGGTCGCAACGGCGAGAGCCCAATGCCCGTCGTCGCGCCGCAAAGCCCGGCCGACTGCTTCGACATCGCCCTCTGGGCCGCCCGGATGGCCGTGCGCGCGATGACCCCGGTCATCATCCTGTCGGAGGGCTTCCTGGCCAACAGCTCGGAGCCCTGGAACCTCCCGGATGCCGACGACATCCCGGCCATCCCAGTCAGCCACCCGGAGGGGCGGGCCAATGGCGGCGACCCCGGCGCCAATGGGCACGATCCGTTCCTACCCTATGAGCGCGACCCGGAAACGCTGGCCCGGCCGTGGGCCCTGCCGGGTACCCCAGGCCTGGAGCACCGCATCGGCGGTCTCAGCAAGGCCCCCCTGACCGGCAACGTCTCCTACGATCCAATACACCAAGAGGAGATGGCCCACACGCGCCAGGAGAAGGTCGATCGCCTGGCGGCCTTCATCCCACCGCAGGAGGTCTACGGGCCGCGGCAGGGTGATCTCCTGCTGCTCAGCTGGGGCGGCACCTTTGGCGCCGTGCGCTCCGCCGTGCGCCGGGCGCACCAGAAGGGCCTGTCCGTCTCCCACGCCCACCTGCGCTTCTTGAACCCGCTGCCGCGCAACCTGCGCGCTATCCTCAGCCGCTTCGACCGCGTCGTCGTGCCTGAGCTGAACCGCGGCCAGCTGGCCTTCGTGCTGCGCGGCCGCTTCGCCCTGCCCATCCAGTCGTGGCCCAAGGTGCATGCCCGCCCCTACACCGCCGGCGAGCTGGAGCAGAAGATTCATCAGGCGCTGGGCGTTCAGAACCAGCCCAACCAGGACTGAGTGCCATGACCACTGACACGATTGAACTGAACCTGTCCCGCAAGGATTTTGTTTCCGACCAGGAAGTGCGCTGGTGCCCCGGCTGTGGTGACTATGCGATCCTGGCCCAGGTGCAAAAGACGCTGCCCGAGCTCGGTCTGCCCCGTGAGAAGTTCGTCTTCATCTCGGGCATCGGCTGCTCCAGCCGGTTCCCATATTACATGAACACCTACGGCATCCACAGCATCCACGGGCGGGCGCCCACGCTGGCCACCGGCCTGGCGATCGCCAACCCCGATCTGAGCGTCTGGGTGGTCACCGGGGACGGCGACGGACTCTCCATCGGCGGCAACCACCTGATCCACGCCCTGCGGCGCAACATCAACCTGACGATCCTTCTCTTCAACAATCGCATCTACGGCCTGACCAAAGGCCAATACTCGCCCACCTCGCGCCGGGGCGCCCGCACCAAGTCGTCGCCCCTGGGCACGATCGAGCAGCCGCTTAACCCGATCACGATCGCCCTGGCCGCGGAAGCCACCTTCGTCGCCCGCAGTGTGGATGCCCACATCTCCCACCTGGGGGAGACGCTGCTCGAGGCGGCCGGGCACAACGGCTCGGCCTTCGTGGAGATGTACCAGAACTGCGTTATCTTCAACCCGGGCGAGTGGGAAGGTTGGACGGACCGCAAACAGCGCGACGAGCACATGATCTACTTGAAGCACGGCGAGCCGCTCATCTTCGGCCGCAACCAGGACAAAGGCATTGTCCTCGACGGCTTCCGGCCCCGAGTCGTCTCGCTCGGCAACGGCGTGGACGAGAAGGACCTGCTCGTCCACGACGAGACCAGCAAGCAGCTGGCCTTCATCCTCAGCGCCATGGAGCACCCCGAGTTCCCCGTGCCGATGGGCGTCATCTTCCGGGCCCAGAAGCATTCCTACGGCGAGGGGCTGCGCAAACAGATCGAGGTGGCCGTGGCGCAGAAGGGCGTCGGTGACCTGAACCGCCTCTATCGGGCCACCGACCTGTGGACGATCGACGAGCACGCGGCGATCGAGGCCGGCGTCAAGGGGCGCGTATCGGGCGAACTGGACGAGGCCTACGTCGACGAGCTCGACCAGGAGACCCCGCAGTCCACCGAGATCGAGCGCTCGCTGGCCGAGGAGTTCCTTACGGCGCTGCGGCCCAAGTCCCCCATCACGGTGCAGCCGGACACCAGCCTGGCCAACGCCGTGCATCAGATGCGCGCGCACAAGATCGGATGCGTATTGGTGACCGACAAAGCCGGCATCCTAAGCGGCATCCTCACCGAGCGCGACGTGCTGCTGCGCGTCGCCGGCCGCGTCGACGATCTCACGGCAGCCACCGTCGGCGACTACATGACGGCCAACCCCTATCACATGGAGGCCGGCGCGCCCATCTCCCAGGCGGTGCGCCTCATGGCCGACCACGACTTCCGCCACCTGCCGTTGGTGGACGAGGCCGGGCGGCCCGTGGGCATCGTCTCGTTCCGCGACCTGGTGCATTTCCTGAAGGAGCGCCTCTCCTGACGGCGTCCTCTTACATTAGTCGACAAGGCCTGCCGCCCGCCAGCGGTGCCGCCAGAGGTTGGCACCGGGGCGGCATGGCCCATCTCGTATGCGCCCGCCGTGAGCGACGCGCTCCGGACCATCACGGCGCGGCCGGCGGAGTGGGGCCGACCCGCTCCGCGCCGCATTGGGAGTAAGAAAGTATGACCGAGCTCACCGCCACCCGGCCGGCCGTCGCGCCGGCCCTTGACCCGCCGCCACTGGTCGTCAACGACTTCTCCATTAACGTCGCCACGGCTAACGGCACTGGCAGCCAGACGGCTAACCTCACGATCCTGCGCGCCCTGTTCAAGATGGGCATCCCGGTCAACGGCAAAAACATCTTCCCCTCGAACATTCAGGGGCTGCCAACCTGGTACCAGATTCGCGTCAGCCGGGATGGCTACGAGGCGCGGCGCCACACCAACGAGGTGCTCGTCGCCTTCAACGAGGTGACGGCGCAGCAGGATCTCCAGGCGCTGCCGGCAGGCGCCGTTTGCCTCTACAACAGCGACTGGCGCTTCGAGCCCGCGCGCGACGACGTCACCCTGTACCCGATCCCCGTGCAGCCCTTCCTTCGCGAGGCCGGCGTCTCCGGCCGTCTCAAAGACTATATGGCCAATATGGTCTACGTCGGCGCTCTGGCGCAGCTCCTGGACATCGACCTGGCAACCGTGAAGGAGGCCCTCAGCTACCATTTCAAGCGACGCGAGAAGCTGGTACGCAGCAACTTCCAGATCGTGCAAATGGCCTATGACTGGACGGCGGAAAACGTCGAAAAAGCCGACCCCTATCGGGTCGAGCCGCTTGACATGACGGCCGGCAAGCTCTTGATAACGGGCAACGAGGCGGCCGCCCTGGGCGCCGTCTTCGGCGGCGTCAGCTTCGTCGCCTGGTATCCGATCACCCCATCGACGAGCCTGATCGACGGCCTGAACGAATACCTGCCCCGGCTGCGGCGCGACCCGGAGACGGGCGAGCATCACTTCGCCGTCATCCAGGCCGAGGACGAGCTGGCGGCCATTGGCATGGTGGTCGGCGCCGGCTGGGCCGGCGCCCGGGCGATGACCGCGACCTCCGGGCCGGGTGTCTCGCTAATGGCCGAGTTCGCCGGCCTGGCCTACTTCGCCGAGGTGCCGGCGGTCATTTGGGACATCCAGCGCGTCGGCCCCAGCACCGGATTGCCCACCCGCACCAGCCAGGGCGATCTCGCCTTCGCCTATATGCTGGGCCATGGGGATGGCCGCCACGTCGTCCTCCTGCCGGCCACGGTCGCCGAATGCTTCGCCTTCGGCTCGACCGCCTTCGATCTGGCCGAGGAGCTACAAACGTTGGTCCTCGTCCTCAGCGACCTGGATCTGGGCATGAACAACTGGATGACCGAGCCGTTCGCCTACCCGGAAACCCCGCTGCGCCGGGGCAAGGTCGTCAGCGCCGAGGAGGTAGCCCGGGACGGCTTCGCCCGCTATCGCGACCGGGACGGCGACGGCATCGCCGCTCGCTCGCTGCCCGGCAACCCCCACCCGGCGGCCGCCTACTTCGCCCGGGGCACCGGCCACAACGACGCCGCCGTTTACAGCGAGCGGCCCGAGGATTGGGAGGCGAACATGGCCCGCCTCGGGCGCAAGTTCGAGACGGCCCGTCGCCTGGTGCCGGCACCGATCGTCGACGACGTCCCGGATGCCCGCATCGGCCTTATCGCCTGTGGCTCGACCCTGTTCGCCGTCGAGGAGGCGCGCGATCGCCTGGCCGCTGCCAGCACGCCTACCAGCTTCCTCCGCCTGCGCGCCCTGCCCATCGGGCCCGAAGTGCGCGCCTTCGTCGCGCGGCACGAACGCGTCTACGTGATCGAGCTCAACCGCGACGGCCAGCTCCATGGCATCCTGCAGACCGAGATGCCCGACCTGGCCACGCGCCTGCGCCCGCTGAGCCACCTGGACGGCATGCCGATCACGGCCCGCCAATTGGTGGAGATCTTCCAGGACAAGGAGAACCAGCCATGAGTGACCGGAGCGCGCGCGCCCTGCGCACCAACGAGCGCGGCCTCACGCAGGCCGACTACAAGGGCCGGCCCACGACACTCTGCGCCGGCTGCGGCCACAACTCAATCTCCAGCCAGATCATCTCGGTCGCCTTCGAGCTGAACCTGGACTCCAGCCAGATCATCAAGCTGAGCGGCATCGGCTGCTCCAGCAAGTCTCCCGCCTACTTCCTCGGCATGTCGTTCGGCTTCAACTCGCTCCACGGGCGCATGCCATCGCTGGGCACCGGCGCGCTCATCGCCAATCACACCCTCAAGGCGATTGGCGTCAGCGGCGACGGCGACACCGGCAGCATCGGCATGGGCCAGTTCAAGCACGCCTGCCGGCGGAACGTGCGCCTGGTCTACATCGTGGAGAACAACGGCGTCTATGGCCTGACGAAGGGCCAGTTCTCGGCCACGGCCGACGACGGCCAGGAGCTCAAATACGCCGGCGTCAACCCCTATCCCCCGATCGACCTTTGCGCCGAAGCGATCCTGGCGGGCTGCGGGTTCGTCGCCCGCTCCTTCTCCGGCGATCCAAGCCAGGTTCGCGCCCTGCTCGGCGCCGCCCTCAGCCATCGCGGCACCGCCATCCTGGACATCATCAGCCCCTGCGTCACCTTCAACAACGACGAGAGCTCGTCGAAGAGCTACCCCTACGGCAGGCAACACGAGGTCCAGCTCCACGACCTCGACTTCGTGCCGCCCGCGGAGGAAATCCAGATCGACGCGTATGAGCCGGGCGAGGCCCGAGCGGTCACCCTCCACGATGGGTCGACGCTGCGACTGCGCAAGCTGGAGGCGGAATACGATCCGGGCGACCGGCTCGGAGCGCTGGCCCGGCTGCATGAGGCGGAGCGTGCCGGCGAGCTGATCACGGGCCTCATCTACTTTGACGACAGCCGGCCCTCGCTGGCGGAGGTCAGCAACCTGCCGGCAACCCCCCTCGCGGCCCTGGCGGACGATCAGCTGCGCCCCCCGCCGGCGACGCTGCGGGCCATCATGGACGGCTTGCTCTAGCGCCGCCGGCCGCGCCGCGCGGTTCGGCGCGGCCATTCTCAACCGTTCACGTGCCGGCGGACGACGTCGATCAGCTGCCGTGTGCTGAACGGCTTCTGCAGAAAGCCGGTTGGCGCCAGTTGGGCGAACCGGCTCACCGCCTCGTCCCGACTGTAGCCGGAGCAAAGCAGCACCGGCACGTCAGGCCGGATCGCCTGCAAGCCGGCGAACGTCTCCCGACCGCTGAGCCCCGGCATCGACAGATCGAGCAACACGAGGCGCACCTCGCTCACGTGGCGCCGGAATAGCTCCAGCCCGGCGGTGCCATCCGCCGCCGCCATCACCTTCCAACCGTCCAGGTCCAGGATCTCGCTGACCGCCTCGCGGACCCCCTCCTCGTCGTCGATCACCAGGACCAGGCCTCGCGCGTCCGACGCGCCGGGCGACGATGGGGGTGGCGGCTCGGGTTGATCGGGCGCCATGGGGAAGTAAAGGCGGAAGGTAGTGCCCTTGTCTGGCTGGCTGTCGACGGTCAGGCCGCCCGCGTGGGCCCGGACGATGCCCAGCACGGCCGCGAGTCCCAGGCCCCGGCCGGTGAACTTGGTCGTGAAGAACGGATCAAAGATGCGGCTGATCGTGGCCGGCTCCATGCCACTGCCGTCGTCTTCGACGCCGAGGACGACGTAGGTGCCGGCAGCCAGCGGCCGGCCGGTGAACTGCATCAGGTCGGCCTGGCCCACGGCCACTTCCTCCAGGGCGGTCCACACCCGCACCGTGCCCGACTGCTCGCCAATCGCTTCCGCCCCATTCAGGATCAGGTTCATGATGACCTGCTGCATCTGGCCCGTGTCCGCCTCGATGAGCGGCAGCGATTCGCGCAACTGGGCCTCCAGGCGCACGTTCTTGGGCATCGCCACCTCAAAGAGGTGCAGGTTCTCCTGAATGAGCTGGTTCAGGCGCAGGGGTCGCACCTCGAACTGCCCCTGGCCAGAGTAGGCCAGCATCTGGCGCGTCAGATCCGCCGCCCGTTCCGCGGCCCGGATGACCTTGTCGATGTGCGGCGCGGCGGGAGCGTCCTCCGCCAACTTGTGGCGGGCCAGCGAGGCCTGGCCCAGCATGGCCACGAGCAGGTTGTTGAAATCGTGAGCCACGCCGCCGGCGAGGATGCCCAGGCTCTCCATCTTTTGTGCCTGGCGCAGCGTCTCCTCCGCCTGGCGCCGGGCCGTGACGTCGACCAGCATGATCTGGAGGGCCGGCCGCCCGCGCAGTTCGATGGCGTTCGTCGAGAGCTCGAGCCAGCGCTCCGCCCCCTGCGGCGTGACGATCGGGTAGGCGAGCGTCGGGTCCGGGCGCGCCCCCAAGGACGGCCCGGCGTCGCTCTCCTGGCCGAAAAGGCGCCCGGGCGGGAGCACGCGGGCCATCAGGTGCGGCAACCCCAGCGTCTTGATCTCCTCGACGCTATAGCCGACGATGCGCGCCGCCGCGCGGTTGGCAAACGCCACCTGCCCATCCTGGATGATGATCAGGCCTTGCAGCGAATGCTCCACCAGCTGCTCGTAGGCCTCCTCGGCCTGGCGCCGATCGGTGATGTCGAGCAGAAAGCCGCGCAGCACGGGACGCTGGCCCTGGCCAGTGGCCACCGTCACGACAGAATGGAACCAGATTACGCGCTCGTCCCGGGCCAGGGCTCGGAATTCGGCCTGGAAGTCGGTGCCGGCATGCGCCGCGGCTTCCACCAACCGACCGCGCACCGCCTCCCGATCGTCGGGGTGGACCCGCTCCATCCAGAAGCCAGGCACGCGCCAGTCCGCCTCGGTGAAGCCAAGCAGGCGGCTGAACTGCGGCCCCACATAGGTGAACGCCAGGCTCTCCAGGTCCATCTCGAATGGAATGACGGGCGTCGCCTCGACCAGCTGGCGAAAGCGCGCCTCGCTCTGTTCCAGGGCAAGCTCGCGCCACTTGCGATCCAGGGCGCTCGAGAAGATGTCGCCGACGAACCCGAGCAGCTCGCGCGTCTGCTCGTCCCAGAGCGTCTCCCGCCGCCCGGACTCCAGCGTCAGGAGGCCGATCGTCGCGTCTTCCCGCTTGAGCGGAACGCCCACAATAGCCTCGATGCCGAAGGCCTGGAGCAAGGCACGCTCGGCCGCGGCGTCCTCCGGCATGTCCGCCAGGCGCCGCACGATGATCGGCTCGCGCAGGGAGAGGACTTCGCTGGCCCAGGGCAGCGCGTCCACCGGAATCTCATCGCGCCGCGGCGGAGAAGCCGGCGCCGCCGGCGACACCCAGGAGTGATGGCGCACAAGCATGGCCGGTTCACCGGCGGCCAGCAGGAACAACTCGGCGCGGTCGGCGTCGGCGTACTCACCCAGGCTGCCCAGAGTCGCCTCGATGCCGGCATCGATCTCGGCCAGCGGGCGGTGGATGAAGTCCGCCGAGATGTGAGCCACCAGTTGCTCCAGCGTGATCCGCTGGCGCAGCTGCTCCTCGACCTGCCGGCGCGAGGTCACATCCCGGTTGACCGCCACGGCGCCAACCGGCCGGCCGGCCTCGTCGCGCATCAAGGTCACCGACGAGAAGATGGCTATCGGCGTGCCGTCTTGGTGCCGATGCGCCACCTCGCCCTGCCAGATCCCGTGGTGCAGGAGCCGATGGGAGGCCTCGACGACTTCCTGTTCGCTTAGCCCCTGACCTAGGAGCTGGCGAACCGGTCGGCCAATCGCCTCTTGGGCAGTCCAGCCATAGACCTCTTCGGCCGCCCGGTTCCAGGTCTGGACGACGAAATCCAGGTCGGTGGATATCACGGCGTCCGACACGTTCTGAAGCAAATCGGCCTGGTGGCGGATCGTGCGCTCGGCCTCGCGGCGCTCGGTGACGTCGTGCACGATCGAGTAGAGGACCGTGCGCCCTTCCACCTGGATGGCCGTGGCGTAGATCTCGACATCCCGCAGTTCGCCGCCCGCCATCCGGTGGCGGGTGACGACGTGGATGGTGCCCTCACGGTTGGCGGTCGCCAGATCCTGCGCCAGGCGCTCAGGCGGCGTGGCCGAGATCGACGCCACGGGCTGATCGCGCAACGCCTCGCGCGGCCAGCCGTAGTACTGGCAGGCCGCCTCGTTGGCGTCCACGATGCGCGCCTGGGCGGGGTCGATCAGGAGCTTGACCACTCCGGAGCGCTCAAAGATCGATCGGTAGGTCTCATCGCGATCGACGGAAGTGGCTGCCTGGGGTTGCGCTGGGTCTGGCGCGGGAGGCTTTCTGGGTTCCGCGCCGCTCGGAACGTCGCGCCGACTGGCCATTGCCTTGATTCTCCTTCCGGACAGTGAGCCCGTCTGGCTCCACGCTGCCTATGATAGCAGAATTGG
>JBFGLK010000033.1:0-11698 GCA_041576195.1 Promineifilaceae bacterium (SeqCode) | reverse complement strand
TGTGGCGTCGCTTCTCAGGTACGCCCTGAGAGACTCGAACTCCCGACCTTCTGGTTCGTAGCCAGACGCTCTAATCCACTGAGCTAAGGGCGCACAATCATTAGGGAGCGCCCGAGATTCCCAGGCGTCTCCGCAGCGGGGAGGCAGGGATTCGAACCCTGGACCGGCTTTTACGCCGGTAACCGCTTAGCAGGCGGCCCCAATCGACCACTCTGGCACCTCCCCGGGCACTATTCGGTTGGTAACGGAGGGAGAGGGATTCGAACCCCCGCTGAGCTCACGCCCAGTACGGTTTTCAAGACCGTTGCCTTCGTCCACTCGGCCATCCCTCCACACGGGCCTACGTCTGGCGGCGGCAGAGGTACAGCCTCGCTATTCTAGCATGGCGCCCAGGCAGTGTCAAAGCCCAGGAGGGGTCGGCGTGACCGCGATCGCCTCGATTTCCAGCCACTGCTCCGCCGGCACCGGCACGGTGCCGGCACGAACGCGGCCGCGAGGCGTCAGCACCAGAAACTGGTTGTCGAGCCAGCAAACCAGGCCGAGCGGGCCGCTCGGGCTGTGGCGCGTGCGGAGCAGCGGGCGCCCGTCGACGAAGAAGGCGCAGCCCGCGGCGGACCAGGCCAGCGCATAGTCGTGCCAGTCGGTCATCGAGCCGGGCAGCGACGCAAAGCTGAGGCCGAGGGCGCGGCGCAAGGCCGGCCAGAGGCGGCGACGCACCGACCCGAGCTGCTGCCCGAGCCAAAGCGGCAGGGCGATGGGCGCCAGCCGGATCGCCGGCCAGCCGGAGGCGGCCACGGTGCCGGCAAACCAGCCCCGGCCGGGCCCTTCTAGTGGCCATGGCAGGTCGGTGGGCGGGGAGGCGAAGAAGAACCACACCGCCTGTGGCAGGGCGGGCCAGCGCCGGCGTGGGTCGCCAAGGGGCGCGTTCCACAGGCCAAAGCCGGCGGTTCCCGCCAACGCCGACGCCTCGTGGGAGAAGCGGGCCCGCAGCCTCAACGTGATTCCCCGGCGCCAGGGAAAGGCGCGGCGGCTCCGGCCAACGTAGTCATCCAGCTGGGCGTCCGCGTAGCCGGCGCCGGCAGGCCGTGCCGGCAGCGCCAGGCGCCAGCGGGCCCCGGCGTGCGTTACCCGGCCACCGCCCAGCTCCAATGACCGCATGTTCAGGTCAGCCCTGGACGCCGGACCGGGCACGCCACCGGTGTATGCAGGCGCCGTGTGGCCGCCTGTCATGTTTACGTTTTCTCCCATCGGGCATATAATAACACGCTCAAGGAGCAAGCCTTATGGAAATCACCTGGTACGGGCTGAGCTGTTTTCGCATCGTCGAGCGCGGCATGGCCACGATTGTCACCGATCCCTACAACGGCAAAGTCGGCCTGCCAACGCTGAAGCTGCGCGCAGACGTGGTCACCGTGAGCCACGATGCGCCCGGCCACGATCATCTCAAGTCGGTCCAGGGTTACCGATTCGCGCTCACGGGCCCCGGAGAGTATGAGATCGGCGGCGTCTTCATCACAGGCATCGGCACCAGCCACATCGAAGCCTCCAGCCGCAACGTCCTCTTCGTCTTTCACTACAATGGGCTCAGCGTGGCCCACCTCGGCGATCTGGCGAAAGTGCCGACCCAGACGCAGATCGAAGCTCTGGAGCAGGTCAACGTGCTCCTGGTGCCCGTGGGCGGGGGGAACAGCCTCAACGCCGCCCAGGCTGCGGAACTCGTCTCAATGTTGGAGCCGAACGTCGTCGTGCCCATGCACTATCAGATTCCCAGGCTGAAGGTGGCGTTGGACGACGCGGAACGTTTTCTCAAGGAGATGGGCGTCTCGGACGCGGAAGTCCAGACCAGCCTGAAGATCAGCGCCACCGGCCTACCGGAGGAGACCGAAGTCGTGGTCCTGGCCCCGAAGAACTGAGTGGGCCGTGACCAACCCGCAGGCCGCAGTCGACTACTGAATCAGGCGGACGAACATGAGCAAACCGGCAAAACTGATCCTGACGTGGGACATCGAGCCTCAGACGGAGTCTGAGTATTTCGAGTTCATGGTCAGCGAGTTCATCCCCGGGACCAATCGGCTGGGCCTTTCGGACATCCAGGCGTGGTATACGCTTTACGGCAACTGCGAGCAGATCCTGTTCACGGCCATCGCCAACAGCCCGGATCAGATGCGCCGAATCCTCATCAGCGACACATGGGAAAAGCTGCAGACGCGCCTGAGCGATCTCGTCGTGAATTTTCAGCAGAAGGTGATTGAGGACGCCAGCGGCGGTTTTCAACTCTAGCGTTGTGCGGCGACCAGGGGTCGGTATGACCGCTTGTCAGGCGGGCTTGTCAGCCAGGTTCGTCTTGGGCGTCTCCGGGGTCGCCGCCGGGCTCTCCTTTGGTGGCGTGGCGCTGTCGGTGCCGGCATCGCTGGCGTTCCCCCCGCTGCTGGGCAGCGTGGCCCCGCGGCGGTTGTCCGTAACGTAGAAGCCTTTCCCCTTGAACACGACGCCCACGCTATTGATGACGCGGCGCACGAACCCACCACACTTCGGGCATTCCTCGAGCGGATCATCCGTCATCCGCTGTCGGATGTCGAAGACGTGGTCGCAGTCGCGACATCGGTAGCTGTAAGAAGGCATGTGTCAATCCTCTGGGCGCCGCACGGCGCCGCGCCCGCCGGCGCCGAGCGTGGATTGTAACGGGCGGCCACGGCGTTGGCAACCGGAGACAGTGGTCATCGTAGCGCGCCTGCGTTAGATCGAGATAAGTAGCCTGGCCGTGACCCCATAGTGGGCGCCATGGCGAATGAGCAAAGGAGAGACCGATGAGCGTCAAAGAGACACAAGAGCGCATGCGGGCGGCCATCTGGCAGGCCGTGGCACAGGAAGAGATCGACCTTGGCGGGTTGCCTAAAACCACCCTGGAACCCCTGGTGGAGCTGGTCACCAACGCAGCCATGGTCGAGCTCGATCGGCAATTGGGCCAATCGCTGCAGACCAGCCAGAATGCGGCCGAGTCGCCGGAGATGGGCGAGCCGGCCAAAGAGGGCGAGCCGGAAGAGGAGATCCTGTGGCAGGGCCGGCCCTTCCTGTCGCTGGTCACCAGCTATGTGATCACCAGCGAGCGGGTGCGCATCATCGAGGGCCTGGTTGGCAAGAGTCGCGAGGACATCGAGCTCATCCGCATCCAGGACATGGACCAATCGCAGACGGTGAGCGAGCGGCTACTCAACCTGGGCGACATTCTCATCCACAGCCACGATCGCAGCCACCCGGTGCTGGTCCTGCGCAACGTACCTGACCCGCAGACGGTGCATGAGATCCTGCGGCGGGCCGTGCTCCGGGCCCGCGAGCGGTATCGTTTGTACTATCGGGAAGAGATGTAGCCTGCCGAGAGGTCGCGTCGCGCGGCCGTCATCACAGCGCGGTCAGCTCCGCCAGCGCCGGTCGATCAAGGATCGCCACGCTTTTGCGCCCGATGGCCACCAGGCCGTCCATGCGGAACGTGTTCAGCGTCTGGGTGATCGTCTCGCGATAGGTGCCGAGGATTTCGGCGAACTGCTGATGGGTGTATCCGCGAATCTCGTCCTCGCCCTCTTCGTCGGCCAGCCGCAACAACAGGCCGGCGAGCCGCGAGGGGATGCTCTTGAAGGCCAGGTCTTCCAGCTGCGCCTCCAGCTGGCGCACGCGCCCGCCCATCGTCTGCAAGAAGCGAAAGGCGACCTCCGGCTTCTCATGCAGCATGCGTTCCACATCCGCCCGGCCCATGACGCAGAGCAGGCAGTCGTCGAGCGCCTCGGCGAAGGTGTTGTGCATCCCTTGGCCCACCAGGGCCATCTCGCCGAAGATCGCCCCTGGTCCTAGCGTGGCCACCACCAGCTTCTTGCCGTTTGGCGCCAGCCGGTAAAGCTGGACGCGCCCTCGCTTCAGGAGGAAAAGGACCTCGCCTGTCTCCTCCGGCATGTAGAAGATCTTGCCGGCACGGCATGTGGCCATCGTCAGTTGGCGATCCATCTCCGCCAGCTCAAAAGGGGAGAGGTCGCGAAAGATGCAGATGTTGGAGAGGTGTGTCAGCTTGTTTCGTTGCATGGCGACGCGCCGCGACCGTCCCCGCTCGCGACCACCATCTAGACGCCGGCTGGCCGCGCGCTCTTACCCCCGTTTCACCGTTGACCCGAGGTACGCTCGCAGGCGGCGCCGCAGCTCCACCCGGCTGGGGTTGCCCAGATAGATGACCCGGCCGTCCAGCGCGTAAGTCGGCACCGCAAATACATCGTCGGGAAACGGCCGATCCCCCAGATCCACCCATTCCACTCGCAGCTCGGGAAAGGCCGGCGTCACGTCGGCCACGATGCGCCGCGTCTCTGCGCAGCTCCAGCAGGCGTCGCTGACATACAGGCGTAGCGACGCCTGGCCTGTGGAGGCCTTATCGGGGGCCATACCTGGTTCGATCCGAAAACGTGGCGCGTCGGTGATCCATTGGGGCAAGGGTCGCCGCGAGGGCGGTCTGCCGGCACTGCCGGGACGGCATCCGGCTGAACTCATGCTAGCAGCGTAGGACGCGCCGGGCCGTAATTGCCGTTACAGAGCCGGTGCCGGCAGCTCGAAGCCGACGATCGCCCCGCCCCCAGAATCGTTTTCCGCCCAGATGCGCCCGCCATGCCCCTCGACAATGCGTGCCGCGATGGACAGCCCGAGGCCGGCTCCGCCAGACGCCCGCGTGCGGGCCGATTCGCCCCGGTAGAACTTCTCGAAGATGCGCGGCAGATCCGCCGTCGCGAATCCCGGACCGGTGTCGGCCACGACCACCCGAACGCACTCGGCCTCGCGCCGGGCTGACAGCCAGACGCGACCACCGGCCGGCGTGTACTTCACGGCGTTGCCCAGGAGATTGGACAGCACCCGGGCGATCTTGGCCGCGTTGAGCGGCACTGGATCGAGTCCGTCGCCCACGCTGCCCTCCAGCCGAACGTCCCGGGCCGCGGCGACCACGCTGAAGCTCTCCAAGGCGTCCGAGAGCAGATCGCTCAACGAGTGTGGCGCCGTGTCGAGGACGAGCCCGGCGTCCAGCTGGGCCAACTCAAAGAGATCGTTGATGAGGCTGTTGAGAAAGAGGACATCCTGGCGAATCGTCTGATAGTAGCGCCGGCGCGTCTCCTCGTCGCTGACGATCCCGTCATTGAGGGCCTCGACCATGGCGCGAATGCTGGTCAGGGGCGTGCGCAAGTCGTGCGAGACCCAGGCGATCAGGTCCCGGCGCATGCCCTCCAGTTCGTCGCGCTCGCTCGCCGCCTGCTCGAGCTGCTCGGCCATCTCGTTGATCGCCCGGGCGACCTGGCCAACCTCGTCGCGGGCCGTAACCGGGGCGCGCGCCGCCAGGTTGCCGGCAGACAGCTCGCGCGCAGTTTCCGCCACCTGACGCAATCCCTGAGTGACGCTGGCGGCGATGAAGATACCGAAGGTCGTGGCGATAATGGCCGCGAACACCAGCAACACCACCGACAGCGCCAGATCGTGCGTGCTGGCGAACATCAGCCGGGCCATGATCCAGACGTTGAATAGCGTCAGCGCCGCCGCCCATACATAGCCCAGGGAGAGCGTTAGCCCCAGGGAGGGCGAGCGCGTCCACCCACGGCGATAGAGCACAAAGCCCAGGCCAAGCGAGCCGATGGCGGTCACGCTCAGCGTCTCGACCAGGCTCACCACCTCCCCCAGAGACGGGTTCATGAGAACGTAAATGACGACGATCGCGGTCACCAAGGCCAGTGCCACGCCGATGGCCAGCACGGGCAACGGCGAGGCGCTGAGCCAGCTCACCAGGGCGTCGTCGCGCTGCCGGCCCCGAAGGGCGGACGGGAAGGACTCGGCGCTCATCGGTTGTCTCCCGGGTCGAACTTGTAGCCGACGCCCCAGACGGTCAGGAGGTGGCGGGGCCGGCTGGCGTCTTCCTCAATCTTCTCGCGCAGACGGCGTATGTGCACCGTGACGGTGCTGGGATCGACATACTCCGAAAAGCCCCAGACGTTCTCCAGAAGACGGTCACGGCTGAAGACCTGACGCGGGTGTTGCGCCATGAAGTGGAGAAGGTTGAACTCGGTGGCTGTCAGCTCGACGTCTTCCCCGCGGACCACCACCTGCCGCGTGCGCGGGTCGATAGTCAGATCGGGGAAGCGAACGGTGTCTCGAGTGGATGGGCCGCTGCCGGCACGGCTGCGCCGCAGTACCGCCTTAACCCGGGCAACCAGCTCCGCGGGCGAGAAAGGCTTCGTCACGTAGTCGTCCGCACCCATCTCCAGCCCGTAGATACGGTCCGTCTCCTGGCCGCGCGCGGTCAACAGGATGACCGGTGGCGGTGCCGTGCCACCCTGACGAAGACGACGCATGATTTCCAGGCCGTCGAGCTCGGGCAACATGACGTCCAGCACCAGGAGCGCCGGTGGCTTCTGGCGAATGGCCTCGAGCGCATCCATGCCGCTTCGCGCCTGGCGCACCCGAAATCCATCACGCCGCAAGTAGAGACTCACGACCTCGACGACGGAGGCTTCGTCGTCGACGACCAGGATGTCTTCATCTTCGCCAAGGAGGGGGGCCAGGTTGTCGTCCAGCATCGGTCTTCCCTGAGGGTGTTCCCTGTTTCCGTGACCACGCTCTGCCGCTTTCTTCGATGCGCCCGGCCCTATCTCGGACAGTGGCGTGGTCACCGCCGTGAGCGCCGGAGCGGCATGGTTCATTGTACCCGGAATCCTTACGGGCCGCTTACGGTCACTCTGGCTGCGGCGCGCGTAAGGCTCCTGTAAGGGCCTGCCCGCCCCCGGCAAATACGCCGCGGCGCTACCCGGCGGTGATGCCTTCCGCCGCCAGGCAATGGGGCCAGGGGTCCGCACCCCGCTGCAGCGCCGCCAGCGCCGGGCTGTCAGCGTAGACGCCCCAATGCCGTGCCGGCAGCAGCGCCGCGATGTGCACCATGATCAGGTGGGTGTAGGCGGCGAGATCGGAGGAGCGCGGCCGGCGACCCAGGTCCGGGAGGTGAAACGGCCGGCCGATACGGCAGGTCATCTCGGTGCGGCGCAGACGCATGACATTGGCCCCAATCTCGTCTGTGTTCGCCAGCCCGACCGGGAGCAGGGGCACGCCGGTGCGCGTCGCCAGATAGGCGGCGCCATCCCGGCCGCGAATGAGGGAACCTGCCCGGCTGCGGGTGCCTTCGGGCGCCAGGCCAAACACTTCGCCGCCGCGGATGGCAGCTGTCGCCTCCCGCAGCGCTTCGCGATCGACTTCACCCCGATTGATGAACACGGCACCGGCGGCGCCGAGGATCGGCCCGTACAGGAGGTGCTTCTGCCACTTCTCACCGGCGAAGAACCGAATCAACAGCGGGGGAATGGGGAAGCCGAGGAAGACCAGGGCGATGTCCGCCTTGCTCATGTGGTTGACGACCACGATGAACGGACCCTCCACCGGGATGTGCTCCGCCCCGAAAAAGCGGACGGAGCCAACCAGCCAGAGAATCAGGCGCAAGGAGACGCGAAGTATCCGAAAGAGCATCGATTGCATCGTCAGCGAACCTTCATACTACTACAGGGCCCTGGCTGAGACCTGGCCCTTGCCGGCAGGCCCCTACGGCGCGCCCGCGACAAGGCCTTGCGCCGTCACCATGACAGTGGCCACCTGACCACCCGGCGGCGCAGCCTCGAACGCGAAGCCCAGACGCTCGCCCGGGGCCAGAGGGCCGGCCAGCTCCCGCACCGTGAAGCCGGCCACGCGGTCCTGGCCGTCGATGAATGTAGCCACCAGAAGCAGGGGCCCGGCGACGGCGTCGCCCACATTCTCCACCGTGCCGGTGACCGCGATCCGAGTCTCGGTCGGCCGGGCGCTATCAACGCGGGCGATCAGATCCAGGTAGCGCGTGCCCAGATCGATCGTTGTCTGCCCGCCTATCACCGCCACGCGCGTGTGGGCGTATACCGGCGGCGGCTGGGCCACCAGGAGGCCAAACGGCGCCTGCTGCTCGGCCGGAAGGACCAGGCCCGCCGGCCAGGCGGTGCCGGACCAGAGCGCCTGGCCGGCAGCGTCCAACAGCTCGACGGCCACCTGTACCCCCTCCGCTGGCGCTGGGCCGTCGTTGAAGACGCGGCCCAGGAGCCAGAGTCCGCCCTGCGGAGTCTGGTACGTGGTGATGCCGGCCACTCTCACGTCGATGGGTATGGGCGTGGCCGCGCCGCCGTCAAAGATGGGCGTCGCCGGCGGCGGCAGGATCAGGCTCTGGCCGATCTGTAGCCGATCCGGGCGCACGCCCGGATTCAGCTCCAGGACCTCATCCACGGTGCGATTGCTGCGGGCGGCGATGACCCAGATTGTATCACCGGCCGCCACCTGGTAGACGATCGGCGTCGGCGTTGGCGTCTCGGTCGGCGTCGGCATCGGCGTCGGCGTGGTCTGGAGCACGGGAACCGTGGGCGGCGCCCGGGTGACAAAGGCGACGCCCAGCGCCGGCGTCATGGTGAAGGTGGGCGCCATGGGTGTCATCAGTGTTGGGGCCGCCGCCGGAGCGGTCTGGCAGGCGGCGAGCGCCGGCCAGAAAGCCAGCGCCAGCGTCCGGATGAAGCGCCGCCAGTGTCGGCCGTCTCGTGTCCGCGCAGTCACATGCTTGAGTATAGCCTGCCGGCAGGCCCTGCCAAGCGCCCTCCTCGCGGAGGCGACGTTCATTGACATCCCTTGGCAGGCTGCTAAACTGCCGCCATGAGTGGTGCCTCCTCGCGGTTCCGTTGGCGCTCGGGCCGGCGCATCCAGGGTGTTGTCCAGTGGGGCGCGCTCTTCCTCGGGCTGTTGCTGGCCATGTGGGCGGCCACGCAAAGCGCCGCCGCGCCCCAGAGCATCCTGGTCCTGGTGCTCTACGTGCTGACCATCAACTTCGGCGCGCCAGCGGGTCGGGCTGGCGCATTCGCCATCCCCGTCATCAGCCTCGCCAGCCTGTTTGTCGTCGGCTTTGAGACTGCCACCGTCCTGATCATCCTCGGCAGTCTCCTGGCGGAACTGGCGCACCCTCTCTGGTCGCCGCTATGGCATCGCACGGGTGGCGCGCCGCCGTCCCGGACGCGCCGACTGGGGCACATGTTAGTGTCCATCGCCTCGCTGGCGATCGCTGGCGGGCTCTCCCTTCGCTTCGACGCTCAGTCGCCGCTAGCCGGCATTGGTCTGGCCGAGGCGCCGGGGTCGCTGGGGATTCTGGCGTTCAGCTATGCCGCCGTTTACATCGCCGGACACGCAGCCGTGTGGGTGCTGGCCGGTGAGCACCCCAACCAGCCCTGGTGGGACGGCGCGGCCAACATCGCCGTCGCCGGCCTGCTAAGCCTGCCGTTCGCCTACTTCGGCGCTGTCACGTTCGCTCAGTTCGGCCTGCCCGCTTTCGCTCTCTTCTGCCTGGGCGTGGCCGGCTACACGATCGTGTCTGGCCTCTCGTGGCAGCGTCGATTCATCATGGAGCAACAACTGGCGCAGTTCGCGGCCCTCAACCGGGTGGGCCGCTCGATGCGGGAGACGCTCGACCTGGAGCGCGTGCTCCGGCGCACCTTTCAGCAGGCGACGGAGCTGGTACCGACAGACACGTTCACGATCGCCCTGGTGGACGAGCACGGCCGATGGGAGCGCCCGCTTCACGTGCAGCACGGGCAGCTCTCCGCGCCGGGCGCCGGCGCTCGGGGCACCTATGTGCCCGACGGTTTCGTCGGCTGGGTGGCCGAGGAGGGTCGCGTGCTCGACGTGGATCCAGAGAACGTCCACTTTGCGGCACGGCACGGCATCGCCGGACCCGATCCGCTGCCGGCATACTGGCTGGGCGTGCCGCTGACGACGGCGGACCGCGTGCTTGGGGCCATGGTGCTCCAGCGCGAAGATCCCCGCCAACCGTTCAGCGGCTGGAGCCGAGAGGTGTTGTTGGCCATCGCCGGCCAGGCCAGCGCAGCCATCGAGAATGCCCGCCTTTATGCGGAGATCGTACGGCTCCTGAACAGGACGGACGAGGCGCTCGCCCGCCGCCTGGACCAGCTGCACGCGCTCCTTGACACGGTCCGGGAGGCGGTCATCCTGCTGGACACAAGTGGACAGGTGTCGCTAATAAACCGCCAGGCGAGCGCGTTGCTGGACATCAGCCCCACGGGGCCGGGGGCGGCGCAGTCGCTCGAAGCCCTGGCTCCCCGCCTGGGATATGATGCCGACGCGCTGCGAGGCCTTCTGTCCGAGCTTTCCCAGGCCGCCCTGCCGTCAGCCCGGAGTGAGACGCTGGAGTGGCCTCGCCAGGGCGCAGGTGACCGGCGCCGCTTCCTCGAGCGCGTCGAGGCGCCCGTCGTGGACACGAGGCAGGCCCCGGTCGGGTGGCTTATGGTCTTCCGCGACGTCACCGAGGAGCGCGAGCTGGCCGAGTGGCGACGTGACGTTACCCGCATGATCGTGCACGATCTGCGGAACCCGATCACGGCCCTGCTGAGCATGCTTGGCCGGCTTGACGGTGGAGGGGCGGACGCCGCCGAGAGTGCCGAGCTGGTGCGACGGGCGCGCCGAAGCGGCACCGATCTGCTCGACCTGATTGACTCGCTGATGGATATTCAGCACCTGGAGGCCGGCAAGCTCGTCGTGGACGCCGAGGCGATGCGCCTGACGCCGCTGGTGGAGCAGGTGGTCGCTCACATGCAACCCCTTGCCGAGGAGCGTGGGGTCACGCTGAGCGGTAGGGCGGCGGCGGACGCGCCGGCCGTGTGGGGAGATGTTACCCTGTTGCGGCGCGTGTTGCTCAACCTGCTGGAAAACGCGCTCAAGTTTACGCCCGCCAGCGGCCACGTGGCCATCGAGGTGGCGCCCGAGGCGTCCACGTCGCCGGGACACGAAGCCGGCGCACGCTGCGCCATCACAGACAGCGGGCCGGGCGTGCCCCCGGACCATCGTCAGCGCATCTTTGACCGCTACACGCGGGTTGACGCCAGCGGCAGCCAGGTGCGCGGCACCGGGCTTGGTTTGACCTTCTGCAAACTGGCGGTCGAGGCGCAGGGGGGCGCCATCTGGGTGGAGGACGCGCCGGGCGGCGGCAGCCGCTTCGTGTTCACGATACCGGGCGTGCCACGTTTCTAGCGCTCGACGGCGAGCCGGGCCACGAGATCGTCGTAGTAGGGCACGTCGCGAGGCTCTTGCCCCCGCGCCCGGGTGACAAGAAACAGCGTCGCCAACCGTTGTTTCGTCCGGTCGGCGTGCTCCTCGAGCTCCCAGGCCGCCTCGGCGATCAGGCAGACGGCGTAGTACAGATCGGTAAGGCGGACCATGAGCGGGCGCGCGTAGATGCCGGCAGTCAGCTCGTCCATACCCAGGACCGTCTCGATCTCATCCCCGATGTCTTCCCCGAGGGCCAGGGCCTGATCGCGCAGCTCGTCGACCCCGCGCACCCCGAGGAGTAACGCGCGCAGTCCGCGCAGAAACGGTTCGTGGAAGCGGTAACGGCGCAAGTCACGCCCAACCTGGGCCAGCAGCACGTTGTGCGTGCCCTCCCAGTTCTCGTAGACGACGTTGTCGCGCAGTAGCCGCGGCAACACCGAGAAGGACTCGATCGCGCCATTGCCGCCGAGCAGCTCGATAGCCTGAAGGATGACCTCGTGCGCCAGCATCGCCGAGCGCATCTTGTTCAGGTTGAGGGCCAGGCGCCAAAACCCGACGTCGTCCGGGCCGGTCCGGC
>JBFGLK010000032.1:0-11837 GCA_041576195.1 Promineifilaceae bacterium (SeqCode) | reverse complement strand
TACGAGCTGGCGCTGGGCGGCATCCGCTTCGCCGTGGAGCACATCGGCGGTCAGCACGAGCCGGACCAGTGCCTGGTCCACGTCGCGCCGGGCAACGTGCTCTTCCTGGGGGACGCCGTCTACGGCCGCGGCCCGCGCGCGGCCTGGGACTTGGTGGACCTGCGGCAGGCCTTGGCCGGCTTCCTCGACCGGGGCGCCGCCTGGTACGTCGAGGGACACCGGCCGCCCGCCGATCGGGAGACCTTCCGCGGCCGCCTGGCAAGATTGTAGCCCCCGGGCGCATGGCCCCTACGCTATCCCCCGCGTCGCACCACGGCGAAGGCCCGCTCCGCCGCGGCGATGGTGCGCTCGATCTCCTCCGCTCCATGGGTGGTCGATAGAAAGCCGGCCTCGAACGCCGACGGAGCCAGGTAGACGCCTTCCGCGAGCATGGCGTGGAAAAAGCGGGCAAAGCGGCCAGCATCCGCCCGGCGGGCGCCCTCGTAATCGGTCACTGGCCCGTCCGCCGTGAAGAAGAGACCGTGCATCGTGCCGGCACGCGTCTGCACGATTGGCACGCCCTGAGATTCCGCTGCGCGCTTCAGCCCCGCATCGAGAGCCCGGCCGCGCTCGGCGAACGCCGTCCAGACGGCCGGGTCGAGCAACGCCCGCAACGTCTCCGCCCCAGCCACCATCGCCAGCGGATTGCCGGAAAGCGTGCCGGCCTGGTACACAGGACCCGCCGGCGCGACCTGCTGCATGATCTCCCGCCGGCCTCCATAGGCGCCCACCGGTAAGCCACCGCCGATCACCTTACCGAGGGCCGTCAGGTCCGGCTTGACGCCATAGAGCGCCTGTGCTCCGCCGGGGTGGACGCGGAAACCTGTCATAACCTCGTCAAAGATCAATAACGCGCCCTCGGCGTCGCATAGCGCGCGGAGCCCCGCGAGAAAACCGTCGACCGGGGGCACGAGCCCCATGTTGCCGGCGACCGGCTCGACAATGATGGCCGCGATCTTTCCGCGGTTGGCAGCCATCAGCGTCTCAACCGACGACAGGTCGTTGTAGCGTGCGGTCAGCGTGTTCCGCGCCGCCCCGGCCGGGACGCCGGGTGAGTCGGGCAGGCCGAGCGTGGCCATCCCGGAGCCGGCCGACACGAGGAGCATGTCGGCGTGACCGTGGTAGTTGCCGGCGAACTTTACGATCCGGTCTCGTCCCGTGAAACCGCGCGCCACCCGGAGGGCGCTCATCGTCGCCTCGGTGCCACTGTTAACGAAGCGGATCATCTCGATTGCCGGCATCAGCTGCCTGACCAACCTGGCCAGCTCGATCTCCCAGCGGGTCGGCGCGCCGAAGCTGGTGCCGTGCCCGACGGCCTCTCGCAGGGCCCCCACGACGTTGGGAGGCGCGTGGCCCAGGATCAATGGGCCCCATGAAAGTACGTAGTCGATGTAGCGGTGGCCGTCGGCGTCGACGAGGTAGGCGCCCTCGCCTCGTTCAAAGAAGATCGGCGTGCCGCCCACGGCCTTGAAGGCGCGCACCGGCGAACTGACGCCGCCAGGCATCAGTTCAAGCGCCTGCCGGTATAGTTCCTCTGATCGGCCTGTGGTGGCTGCGCTTTGGTTATCCATGGCTGACCGCCGCAGGCGCCCAATCAGCCAGTCTGGCGGCGATGAGCTCGGCCAGCTGATCGATAAACAGGGGATCGGTGTTGAGCGCCGGCGGGCGCACCAGTCGAATGCCGAGTCTGCGGGCTATCTCTTGCGCCTGGACGTCAATGTCGTAGAGGATCTCGACGTGGTCGCAGACAAAGCCGACCGGAACGCTGACGACGTGCCGCACGCCGCGCGCCGCCAGGTCGGCCAGGTGTTCCCCCAGCTGTGGGCCGAGCCATGGCACCGGGCTGCGGCCTGCGGACTGGTAGCTCCAGGACCACTGATCCTGGCCCAGCCCCGCCCGTTCGGCCACCAGGCTGGCGGTCTCACGCACCTGGCTGTCGTAGGGGTCGTCGGTCTCCAGGATCTGTGCCGGCAAGCTGTGGGCACTGAAGACGACGTGCACGTCCGGCCGTGCCTCCTCCGGCCACTCGGCCAGACCGACGCGTACCCGGTCGGCGAACGCCTCGATGAGGCCCGGGGCGTCGTGGTAGCTATCCACAAAACGAAAGTCTATTTCACCACGGTTGAGCTCCAGGCCAGCCTGCACCTTCTGGTGGTACTTGGCCACGCTCAGATGACTGTAGTGCGGGGCCAGCACGACGGCCACGGCGCGGGTGATCCCGTCGTCGATCATCCGCCCGACCACGTCTTCTATCCAGGGCGCCCAGTGACGCATGCCAATATAGAAACGGGCGCGCTCCGGGTCGAAGCGGCGTGCCACCGCCGCAACCTGTGCCTGCGTGAACGCCAGCAACGGCGATCGGCCGCCAATTCGTCGGTAGTTGTGGTGGATCTCCTCGAGCACCGCCGGCGCTGTGACGCGACCGCGACGGATGTCGGCGAGATAACCGGGCAGCTCCGCCAACGACTCCGGCCCGCCATAGGCCATCATTAAGATGCCAACTGACTGGTTTTCCTGATGCAAGACCTTCCTTGCCTCCTCGCGTGTTCCGGGCAAGAGCGCCCGTACTACTCTGTCTGCAACGAAACCGACGCGCGCATTTTCACGTAGTCGACGGCTCGCCGCACGTTGTCGACTGGCGTTTCCTTATGAATGCCGTGTCCCAGGTTGAAGATGTGGCCTGGTCGGTCGCCGGCCTGCTCGATGACCTGATCGAGGCGAAAGCGAAGCTCGCGCCAGGGGGCCAGCAAGGCCACCGGGTCCAGATTGCCCATGACGGCTGCCTGGCTCCCCAGACGGCGCCAGGCATCGTCCAGCGGCATGCGCCAATCGACGCCGACCACCTGCGCCCCGAGCGTAGAGACGAGGTCAAGATACGCCCCGGTGCCGGTGCTGAAGTAGATGATCGGCGCTTGCGTGCGTCGCCTGACCGTCTCAATCAATCGAGCGTTGAACGGTTTGACCTGTCGCTCGTAATCGTAGCGACTCAGCGCCAGGCCGGCCCAGGAGTCAAAGATCTGAAGCGCGGACGCCCCGGCGTGAGCCTGCTTGATCAGATAGTCGGCCATCACCGTGACCAGCTTATCCATCAGGCGGGCCCAGGCCGCCGGCTCCTGGTGCATCAGTGATTTGGTCCGCACATAATCCTTGCTGCCGCCCCCTTCGATGGCATAGCTGGCGAGCGTGAAAGGTGCCCCACAGAAACCGATGAGCGGCAGGCCCCGCGATGACAGCTCCGATGACACCAAACGAATGGCCTCCAGCGTTCCTTGCATTGACGCTTCGGCCGGCGGCGCCGCCAAGAGGTCGATATCGCGCGTCGTCGTCAGTCGATTGTGAATAACGGGACCGGTGCCCTTGACGAACTCCAGTTCAAGCCCCATGCTCTGTAAGGGCGGCAGGATGTCGGAGAAGATGATGGCCGCGTCGAAGCCAAACGCGTTGATCGGCTGCATCGTGATGGCCGCGGCCAGCTCTGGCGTGTTGATGCACTCGAGCATGGAGTGGCGCTCACGGATCGCCCGATACTCGGGCATGTAGCGACCAGCCTGGCGCATGAACCAGATGGGCGTGCGCTCCACGGGTTGGCGGTAGCAGGCGCGGAGGAACAGGGAGTGCTCTAGCTCTGTCATGTTCGGTTCCACCAGATGGCCTTGCCCACGAAGAAGGGGCCAAGCGACACGAGAAACTCAGAGGTCTGCCGCGTCTTACGCATGCGCTCGACAATCTTGGACAGGGGGGCCAGTTCTGGCCCCAGGAGGGCCACCGTGAAGTCATTGTCATGGCGATCGAGGCCGTGGCTGGCCAGGCGAATATCGGTGCCCAGGCCGGCGCGCCCATACGCCATTCCGATCCCGCCGTGCTCCATCAGGATCGTTCGTTGCTCCTCGCCGGGCAGGCGCTCGAAAGCGCCGGAGCGACGCAAGGGGTACCAGATGGCCCAGGGCATATCGCGGTTGGTGATCTTTTCCAGCGGCCTTGTGATCAGCGTCGCTTCGAGGTCCTGCTCGTAGCCTAGCGAGTACGTCCTGCCAAACATGCTCATGTCCGATCGCGGGCTCAGCGAGCGGAACGGCTCGCGGCCTAGAAGCGATCGGAGCGCCGTCACGTAGAAATCCGGGCTCTCGCTGCAGGCCAGTAGCCCGACGCCATAAGGATCGCTCGCGTCCGCGTACAACGTCCCTGTAATGCCGGCATCGTCCAGCGCGTCGCTGACCGCGGCCGTATCGAGGCAGTCGGTAAACACCAGCAATTGCATAAACAGGCGCCGGTCCAGGGAGACGGCGTTTCCCGCGACGTCCCTGCCCCGCTCAGTCACGTCCATCCCTTCCGCGGTCGCTCTCTGCACATTCAGTGGCATGTGGGCCCTTCCTTGTTGCTCAGGTCGCGATCCAACGCGCCACGTCCCGAGCGTGATAGCTAATGATCATGTCGGCGCCAGCGCGCCGTATGCCGGTCAGGACCTCAAGGACGACGCGGCGCTCGTCCAGCCAGCCTCTCGCGGTGGCGGCCTTGATCATGGCGTACTCGCCGCTGACGTTGTAGGCTGCCAGCGGCAGTTCGGGGAAGCCGACGCTCAGGCGCTGTACGATGTCCAGATACGGGAGGGCCGGCTTGACCATCAAGAAGTCCGCGCCCTCGGCGACATCAATGGCGGCTTCGCGCAACGCCTCGCGACCATTGGCCGGGTCCATCTGGTGCGATCGCCGGTCGCCGAAAGCCGGCGCCCCATCGGCGGCGTCGCGAAAAGGCCCATAGAATGCCGAGGCATACTTCACCGCATAGGACATGATCGACACGTGTTCTCCACCGCTCCCGTCGAGGGCCTGACGAATGGCGCCAACCATCCCATCCATCATGCCGCTGGGCGCGACGACATCGGCGCCCACTTGTGCATGGGAAACGGACACCTGCCCCAGGACGTCCAGCGTTTCGTCGTTGAGGATGTTGCCGTCGCTGTCGAGAATCCCGCAATGGCCATGGTCGGTGTATTCGCATAGGCAGACATCGGTGATGACCAGCAAGTTGGGGGCCGCCGCCTTCACCTCCGCGATGGCGCGCTGCACGATGCCGTCCGGGGCGAAGTTCTCGCGTCCAACGGGATCTTTGCGCTCCGGAATTCCAAACAGGATGACGGCGGGGATGCCCAGACTGACGATCTCCCGCGTTTCAGCGGCCAGCTGGTCGACAGACAGGCGGAACTGCCCCGGCATGGAGGGAATCTCGGTTCGCACGCCGCGACCGTGCTGGACGAAGAGCGGGCAGATGAGGTCATCTGCCGCCAGCGTGTTCTCGCGCACCAGACGCCGCAGCGTCTCCGTGCGCCGCAGGCGGCGCGGCCGGGCGGCTGGAAAGACCGCGGGCCTGGCGTCGATGTCAGGGCTGTGCTGCATAGTGCGCCTCGATCGCATCGATGAGCCCGTCGAGCGTATAGACGGGCGGCACCACAGCCACGCGGAGTCCGTGGCGCTCTGCCTCGGCGGCCGTCGTCGGCCCGATGCAGGCGATGGCCACCCGGTCTCCCCACACCGCGTCCTCCTCAGATAACCCGCGATCGACCAGGTTCCGCACGCTGGATGGGCTGGTAAACGTGATCATGTCCAGGTCCTGGATCAGCGGTGCCGGCACGCCAGGCTCGGGATGCGCGGCCACCGTTTCGTAGAGCGGGATGTCGTCGACGACCGCTCCTTGGGCCCGAAGCTGAGCCACAATCTCAGGCCGGCCGCTGCGTGACCGGGGAAGCAGAACGCGCTGGCCCGTGAGGTCGCCCAACCCGAGCGCCAGCTGCTGTCCGGTGAACTCCTCAGGCACATAAGCGACTTCGACCCCTTGCTGGCGAAGTCGATCGAGGGTGCCGGAGCCCACGGCGGCGATGCGCGGCAGAGGCTGCCCGCGATAGGCGGCGAAGAAGAACGCCACCGCGTTGACACTGGTGAACACGAGCCAGGCGTACGAGCTGCCGTGGGTCAGCGCCTCGTCCAGGGGGGCGCTGGGCAGCGCCCGAAAATCGATCATGGGCACGAGAACCGGGCTCGCCCCGCGCGCCCGCAATCGTTCTCCGAATGCCTCCGCCTGTGGGCGGCTGCGCGTGACCAGGATCCGCTTGCCGCGCAAGGGTAGGGCCGGCAGGAGCCGATCCGCGCCTTGAGCCAACGACTCCGCTGCCAGCTGCCGGCCAAGACCTTCCGCCTCCGTGCCAGTGCCGGACACCTCGATGCGGCGTGAGCCATCGGTCGCCGTGACGTTGGCCCGGAGCCGAATGAGATCCCGTTCCTGGCGGGCCAGAGCGCCGACCGGGGTCGCGCATCCGCCGCCCAGCGCCTGCAGGAAGGCGCGCTCGGCGGTCACACAGGCGCGCACATCGGCGTTTTCGATGGCCGCGACGAGGCGCCGCGTCTCGGCGTCATCGTCACGGCACTGTACAGCCAGGGCGCCCTGGCCCGGCGCAGGCAACATCGCATCCAGCGAAAGCCACTGCGTGACGTTGTTCTCCAGGCCAAGCCTGGTGACGCCGGCCGCCGCCAGGATGATGGCGTCGTACTCGTCTGTTTCGATCGCTTTGCGCAGCCGGGTCTCCACGTTGCCGCGAATCGAGAGAACCCGCAGATCCGGGCGCGCGGCAAGCAGCTGGGCCCGGCGTCGCAGGCTGCTCGTGCCAACCCGGGCTCCGTCAGGAAGGGTCTCCAGCGTCCAGCCATGCTTGGCGATCAGCACATCACGCACATCGGCCCGGCCGACGACGGCACCCAGGACCAGATCGGCCGGCTGTTCAACTGGCAGATCCTTCAGCGAATGAACGGCGAGGTCGATGTCGCCGCGACGCAGCGCTTCCTCGATTTCCAGCGTGAACAGTCCCTTGCCGCCGATCTCCGGCAAGGGACTGTCCAGCGTTCGGTCGCCCCGGGTCTCAAGAGTGACGCGTTGACACTGCAGGCCAGGCCACGCTTCTTCGAGCATGGCGATGACGTAGTCGGTCTGCCAGAGCGCCAACCGCGATCGGCGCGTGCCCACGTTGAGTGGCTTCATGGTAATCGATCCCAAATCGAACAGCCGCTCCACGGCGCTGGCCAGCTGGAGCGGCGCCCCGTTTCCAGCCTCTTGGCGCAACTGCCGGGTTGGCTCGTGCAACAGCTGGTTGACGAGCGCCTGGGTCAGGCTGGCCACATGCCGTCTCACGCGCGGATCGACGTCACCAATGTACTTCAAGGTGCGGTCGAGCTCACGCTGGCGTATGGCCTCAGCACGCTGCCTGAGCTCGCGAATCACGGGGAGCGCGCAGAGCTCCCGGGCAGTCCGCAGCCAGGCGCCCATTTGTTCGTCGATGATCGCCTCCACCCGGGGCACTTCGCTCAGCCGGGCCTCGCGCGCGGCGACCAGATTGTCCTGAAGGTCATCCAGACTGATCAACGTAATGCCCGGCAGCGCCTGGGCCGCGGGCTCGACGTTCCGCGGGACGGCGATGTCCACCAGCAGGAGTGGCCGGTTGTCACGGGCCGGCATGACCCTGGCCAGCAGGTCTCGTGTAAGGAACGCGTTGGGCGCCGCCGTGGCGCAGACGACGACGTCGGCAGTGGCCAACGCCTCGTCGAGCCGGCTCAACGAATAGACGGCGGCATCCTCGCCCCGCAGCAGCTCCCGCGCGCGCTCTGGAGAGCGGTTCGCAATGGCCAGCCTGCGGAGCCCGCGTCCGCGCAAGGCGCGCACGGCCAATCGGGCCATCTCACCGGCGCCGATCACCAGCGCCGATTGGCGATCCAGCGATCCGCAGTTCGCTTCGGCATATGCCGCTGCCAATGAGGAGATGCTGGCCGGATGTTGGCTGATCGCCGTCTCGCTACGCGCTCGCTTGCCGGCACGAATCGCCGCCAGGAACAGAGCATTGAGCTGCGGGCCCACCGTTCCTTCGGCCCGGGCCGTTTCCAAGGCGTCAGTGATCTGGCCCAGGATCTGGGGTTCGCCCAATACCTGTGAGTCCAATCCGGCGCCGACCCGCAGAAGGTGGCGCCCCGCGTCCTGGCCGACCAGACGGTAGAAATAGCGCTCGGGCCGGTCTGCGTCCAGCGCCAACGAAGCCAGCCATCGGCGAAATAGCCCATCGACGTCGGCACTCGCTTCGCGTACGATGTAGAGTTCGAAGCGGTTGCAGGTGGACAGGACGGCCCACTCGCGGACTCCGGATTCAGCTAACAGGCTTCCGGCGAGCGCCTGTGCCACGGCACCGGTGGCGGCAAGCACCGCTTCACGCACGGCGACCGGGGCCGTATGGTGACTGATTCCAAAGCAACCGATGGCGGCGACGGGCATGGCGGTTCTCGACAGGCTCAGCGTGCTCGGGCCGACGCGGCGGTCAGGTCCGCTGAGCGGCCCGAGGGGACGACCGCTTCCGGCCTGGTCACCAGAAAGCGGCTGACTCGCTCGACGACCTGCTCTGCCTGGTGGACACAGTCGGGGATGCCAATGCCCCGATAGGGACTGCCGGCGACAAAGACGCCGTCGGGTAGCGCCGTTTCGATATCGCTCACCAGCCCCAAGTGGCCCACATCGTATTGTGGGTTTGCTTCGGCCCAGCGGTAGATTCGCTGCAGCGTTGGCTCGTCGCTGATCCCAACGATGGATTCCAGCTCCCGCCTCACGACGGCGAGCAGCTCTCGGTCGGACAACCCCATCGTCTCGGGCGTGCGCGATCCGCCGAAGAACACGCGGAGCAGCACGTGGCTGTCTGGCGCTCGGTGATCGAACTTGGTTGACGTGTAGGTGATCGCGTTGATCTGGCGCCGCTCGCTCCGTGGGATGACTACGCCGAAGCCATCGAGAGGGCGGCGGAGAGTCTTACGCGGGAAAGCGAGCGAAACCGTCCCCGTGCTGACGTAGCGGATCGAGCGCAGCCGGGCGACGGCGCCAGAAGCGATGGACCCAAGAAGATGGCCGGCGACATAAGCCGGCACAGCCAGGACGATGGCGGAGGCTGTGACGGAGCGCCCGTCCTCGAGTTGCAGGCGGTAACCGGTCTCAGATCGGCTGAGGGCGGCAACGGATGTGTTGAGATGCATGTCTCCCGACAGGCGCGCGGTGAGTGCCTCAACCAACTCGCCCATTCCCCCACGAAAAGAGATGAAGGCCGACGGGGGTCGCTGCCCGTTACCGGCCGGTGGCGGCGCCGAAGCCCGCGCGCGGCGGCCGGCCAGCATGCCGCGAATCAGGCTGCCATGCCGCTCCTCGAGAGCGCGAAAGCGAGGGAAGGTGGCCAGCAAGCTCTGGCGGTCGGCTTCCGCGTTGTAGATGCCGGCCAGCAAGGGCTCGGCAATTTTGTCCAGAGCCTCGCTTCCCAGGCGTCGATTGATGAAGTCGGCCAGCGTCTCATCCTCGCCGTCGGTCTTGGCAGGGATGAACCAGTCGAGTCCCATACGCAGCTTGCCAGGCAAGGTCAACAGGCGCGACCTGATGAACGGCATAAACTCCGTGGGAACGATCAGCATCACCCCTTCGGGCAGCGGTACCGGCCGGCCCCGGTGGAGCACGTAAACGCGGCGCTGCGCCTCATTGGTCGGCAGCAGCTGGTCCTCCATACCCAACGTCCGCGCCAGCTGCAGGGCCCAGGGCTTCTGGGTGATGAAGGAGTCGGGCCCGCCCTCGACAATGAACGGGCTCTCGTCAGGGCCGGACACCGTCTCGGTGAGAATCTTGCCGCCCCAGCGGGGACCGGCCTCCAATACTGAGTAGCGGGGGGCGGGCTCCAACTGCTGCAGCGACCAGGCGGCGGCCAACCCGGTGATTCCACCCCCGACGATGACGACGTCGTAGGCCAATGGCGGATTCGTCATGTGGCGTCGCCTCCCTTGGGGCGAAGGGAGAGCGGAACGTAGTTGCACAAGGGCTCCTCACCGAGGTAATCACCCGTCATGCCATACGCGCGGGCGCGACAACCGCTACAGATGCGCTTGAACTCGCAGGCGCCGCAGGCGCCGCCGAGCGCATCGGGATCGCGCAGGCTGGCGAACAGCGTGGAGTGCTGCCAAACATCCCGAAAGGATTGGCGGCGCACGTGGCCGGCCTCAAGTGGTAGGTAGCCGCAAGGGAAGACCTCGCCGCGGTGGCTGACGAAGGCAACCCCGCTGCCGGCAAGGCAGCCCCTGGTCATCGCGTTCAACGCGTGGCGACCGGCTCCGTGGGGATGCCCGCCAGGATGGCCGCCGGCGTGCCGCTGGCGGTGCATGCTGGCCGGGCGATCCCGGAACAGGCCCAGACGTCGCTCTTCGGCCTGCCGCTGCCGCGCGATGCGGAAGTAGTGCGGCGCGCAGGTGGCCTTCAGCTCGATGTCGCCTTCCATTTCGGCATCGTACATCCAGTTGAGCACAACCTCGTACTGCTCCGGCGTGATCTGCTGGTCCGGGGCGATCTCCACACCGCAGCCCACAGGCACCAACAAGAAGAGGTGCAGGGCGACGGCGCCCTCGCGCCGCGCCAGCGCGAGTGTCTGCGGCATCTGATCGATGTTGTGGCGCGCCACCGTCGTGTTGATCTGGAACGGAACGCCCGCCTGGCGCAGGTGGTCGATGCCCACCATCGCCTGACTGAAAGCCCCGGCGCCCCGGAACAGATCATGGGTTGGGGCATCTGCCCCGTCGAAGCTGACGCTGACACGGCGGATGCCGGCGGACTTGATCTCCCGCGCCACCGCGGCGTCGATCAACGTTCCGTTGGTCGCCAGAGCCACGATTAAGCCCGCGCCCGACGCATGCGTGGCAATCTCGAAGATGTCCGGACGAAACAGCGGTTCACCCCCCGAGAGCACGAAAATGGGCCGGGCAAAGGCCGCTATCTCGTCGACCAGGGCGAGCGCTTCCTCGGTCGCAAGGTCCTGTGGCAACAGTTTGTCGGCTACCGTGACGCGCCGACAGTGGATGCAGGCCAGGTTGCAGCCCGCCGTCGTCTCCCAGAAGACGAGTCTCGGAGGAGGAGGGGAAGTAGCAGCCATGATGCGTTTTGAATTCTCCAGGCCAGCCAATTAGAAACTACACAAACCATTACAAATGATAACAAACTTGTCATCCATGCCAACCCGATCTTGCCATTCCGTGCTGCTTCATGACATTCGTCGTGAATTCAGCATGACACCTCTCCGGTTGCCGAGCGGAGTCTGGAAGAGAGCGATTGGCACTCTGCGCCAGGCACAATTTCAAGTGATCGAAAGGAGCGTGTCCCCCGGCTGCCCCCCCGCACTTCAGTAACCCCACCGGTCAATACAGCCGGCGGGAGCCGGGCAACCGGGTTGACCGCGGCGCGGCCCTACGGCTCCCCGGCCATTGACTGCCGGGAAATCTCCCCGGCAGTCAGTTATCCCGCCCCGCCCAGATAGCGCCTGAACCAGGCCAGCGTCCGCGACCAGGCAGCCGCCGCGGCCTCTGCGTCATAGCTGGCCCGCGTGTCGTTGAAAAACGCGTGTTGGGCGCCATCGTACAGGTATAGCTCGTGGGCCAGCCCGGCCTCCGCGAAGGCGGCGTGCATCGCCTCGACCGCGCTGGCCGAGATGCTGTCGGCGGTGCCCAGGTGCGTCTGGATCGGCGCGCGCACCGTGCCGGCCGCCGCCGGGCTGAGCGGGCTGCCGTAAAAGACGACGCCGGCGGCCACATCGTCGCGGCGGGCCGCCGTCTGCAGCACCAGGCCACCGCCCATGCAGAAGCCGACGATGCCGGCGCCGCCGGTGACAAACGGCCGGCCGCGCAGATAGTCGAGCGCCGCCCCTATCTCGGCCACGGCCGCCTCGGTCGTCAGCTCCATCGCCAGCTTGCGCGCCTCGT
>JBFGLK010000031.1:0-11879 GCA_041576195.1 Promineifilaceae bacterium (SeqCode) | reverse complement strand
TCAAAGGCTTCGCCACCGCCGCCGTGGCCGGCCAGGAGCAGGCCGGCTACACGCCCATCTTCGTCCGGCACGACGACGTGCTCCACGCCGCCCGCCCCATGCCCCCCGTGCAGGAGCCCGTGCCGCTCCGCGGCGACGGCCACGTCGCCCTGGCCACCGTGGTGGAAAACACGCCCGGCTGGCTGTTCGCCGGCGGCCTGCACGTCGATGGGACCGACGGGGTCGTCCGGGGCGGCGGCCTCAACTTGCGCACGCTACCCCGCCGGGACGCGCCGAGCCGGGGCTTCGTCGCCGCCCAAAGCGTGGTCACCGTCACCGGGTCGGCCCAGGGCGAATACGTCCCCGTGCGCGTCGATGATCCGCTCCTGACACCCCCGCGGCCCGAATTGCCGGATACGCCCCTCCTGGGCCGGGCACTGCTCGGCCTGCACGCCTCGGCCGACCCCGACATCGGCGATGCCGAGCACGAGGCGTTCGCCGCCCTCCGCCCCGGCCTGATCAAGCTACTCTCCTTCCACGGCGAGGACGACATCCGCCGCCTGGCCCAGGCCCACCCGGCCGCGCACTGGATCGTGCGCGCCTTCCTCGACTTCGGCGGCCGCGCCATCTCGCCCCGCCAGTTCGTCGACGATACGATCGACGACGTCCGGCGTGCCCTGGGCGTCCTCCAGGGCAAGAACGTATGGATCGAGCTGCACAACGAGCCGAATGTGGCCGAGGAAGGGTTCGGCACCGCCTGGCAAGACGGCGCCGCCTTCACCGGCTGGTGGCTCGAAGTGCTGGACCGCTACCGCGACGCCCTGCCGGCAGGCCGCTTTCTCTACCCCGGCCTCTCGCCCGGCAGCAGCGTGGGCGGCCGTAAACAAGACCACGTTGAGTTCCTGGAAGCCAGTCGCGCCGCCGTCAAGAAGGCCGACGGCCTCGGGGTGCACCTCTACTGGTCGGACGTCGCCCCCAGCGACCGGGCCCTGGCCGTCCTGGATGACATCATCAGCCGCTTCCGTACCTACCCAATCTGGATCACCGAGGCCAGTCACAACGGCCCGCTCAACGCGGCCCTCAAGGCGCGACAATACCTGGCCTTCTGGAAGGCGCTGCACCAGCGACCGGCAGTGCGCGGCGTGACCTTTTTCGTCGCCTCGGCCTCAAACCCGGCCTATGCCGACGAAGTGTGGGTGGGGCGAGGGATCGCCGAGATCGTGGGGAAACGATAAGCCCCGCCGCCCAGTCCTCCCTCACCGAGGGTGGGCGACGGGGAGTAGCCGGGCCCGAGGCCATCTCGGCCCAGCCCAGGCCAGAACCGGCGCTATGCGGCCCCGGCCAGCTGGCGGAATCGGTCCGTGTGGCGGAGTGACTCCAGATCGGGATCCTGGCGCACCCAGGCGCGGCTCACCTCTCCCTTGCGCAGGGCCGACTCCAGCAGCTCCAGCGCCTCCGGCTCGTTGCTGCAAATCGCCTCGAAACAAGCCCGATTATAGTCGGTTTCCTGAGAAAGCAGCCGCCGGGCGATCTCCACCTGCCTCTGGAACTCCTGCATGCGTCCCTGGCGCCGGAACAGGCCGACCAGTGAACCCTGGGAGACGGCGTCGTTGGGCTTCAGCCGCACCGCCTGCTGATAGGCATGGATCGCCTGATCCAGCCGGCCCTGCATCCGATGGAGGTCGCCCAGATTCGCATAGGGCTCCTGATAGGCCGGATCGAGGGCGATGGCCGTCTGCAAGGCGTTGATGGCTACCTCCGGCTGCTCCATGCCCCGGAAGACGATGCCCAGCCCATTGTAAGGCTTGGCCCAGCGCGGGCGCAGGCGGATGGCCATGTTGAACGCCGCCTCCGCGTCCCGCCAGCGCTGCATGCCGGCATAGAGCTCCCCCAATGCCTGATAGGCCTCGACCAGATTCGGGTCGTGCTTTAACGCCTTCATCAGGGCGTCGTTGGCCTTGGGCGCCTGGCCCCGCTGCATGTAGACCAGGCCCAGCCCCATCCAGGCCCGAGCCAGCCCCGGGGCCACTTGCCGCGCCCGCTCATAGGTGGCCAGGGCCACCTCGGTGTTCCCCTGCGCCCGCTGGATGTCCCCCAGGCCGACGAGAGCCTCCGCCTGGTCAGGCTCCAGGGCCAACGCCTGTTCGAAGGCGGCAACCGCCTCCTCGACCTGCCCCGCCGCAACGTGCATCTCGCCAATGCGTACGTGGGCCACGGCCAGTCCCTCGTCCCGGGCGAGCGCCTGCCGGTACGCTTCGTGGGCCGCGGCGACCTCCCCACGGGCCTGCAAGACCCGGCCACGGCCATAGTGGGCCAGGGCCAGCTCGGAGTCGAGCCGCAAGGCGCGCTCATAAGCGGCCGAGGCATCCTCGACCTGACCGTGATCAAGATAGAGATCCCCCAGGTAGATGTGGGGCAGGGGATCCGACGGGTCCAGCTGCGAGGCCTGGCGATAGGACGCCAGGGCGTCCTCCAGCTTCCGTTGCGCCCGATAGACGTGGCCCAGACCGAAATACGGCGCCGGCCAACCCGGCTCGATCTCCTGGGCCCGCTGCAACACACGCACGGCCGCCTGTGTCCGGTCCTGGCGCAAATAGACGTGGCCCAACCCCAGGTAGGAGCGCGCGTCGTTGGGGTCCCGGTCCAGCGCCCGCTGATAGGCCCCCAGGGCGTCGAATAGCCGGTCCATCTGGGCGTAGGCGCCCGCCAGGCCGGCATGGGCCGGGGCAAAGCCGTCGTCCAGGCGCGTGGCCCGGCCATACGCCTCGACCGCCGCGTCCAGGGCCCCCTGGGCGGTGTGTACGTCGCCCAGCCCGACGTGGGCCGGCGCGGCGCCTTCGTCCAGGGCAATCGCCTTCTGATAGCTCGCCAGCGCGGCGTCGTAACGCCCCAGACGGACGTGGATGTTACCCAGGCCTACGAAGGGGGCCGCCATCTCGCCCCCAGACAGGTCGATGGCCCGCTGGAAGGCGGCCTCGCCCTCCTCGTAGCGCCCCAGGGCGGTAAGGGCATGCCCCATGCCCGTGTAGACGGCAGGGTCCGGAATGGCCTGATCGGCCACCTCCTGGAAAACGATCAGAGCGTCCTGCCAACGGTGCCAGGAGAGGTAGATGGCGCCGAGGTCGGCATACAGGGTGACGCGCTCCGGCGCCGCGGCCAGCACGGCCTTGTAGGCGCTCTCGGCCGCTGGCAGATGCCCCAGGTCACGGTGCACGTGCGCCAGCTGCTCTCGCGTCGCCTGATCGGCGGGCTCGATTTCCAGCGCCCGCTGGTAGGAGCCCAACGCCTCCTCCAGGCGCCCGGCCTGCCGGTAGAGATGGCCCAGCCCACGGTGGACGGCGGCGTCATGCGGGTAGGCGGCGATCGCCCGCCGGAACGAGGCCATCGCCTCGTCGATCTGCCCGAGGGCGACGTAGACCTGGCCCAGGCCGCGATGGGCGGCGCCGTTGGCCGGGTTGATGCCCAGGGCGCGCTGGAACGCCGGCAGCGCCTCGCGGTGGTTGTCCCGTGCCATCTGGGCGTCCCCCAGACCGACGTAGGCGTCCGCGTAGCCCGGCTCGTGGGTCAGCGCCTCGCGATAAGCGGCGATGGCCGCCTCCGCGTCCCCGCGGCCCAACAGCGCGTCCCCCAGCCCCTTGTGGGCCGCCGCCCGGCGCGGGTTCCGCTCGAGGGCGGCCCGAAAGGCCGCTTCCGCCTGCTCCGTCTGCCCGCGCCCCAGATGCACCAGGCCAAGCCCGCCGTGGGCCCGATCGTCGTGCGGATCGCCGGCGATCGCCCGGTGGTAGGCCTTCAACGCCTCCCCCATCTTGTGCACCTGGAGCAGCAGGCCGCCCAGCCCGATGTGGGCCGCGGCCAGATCGGGATCCAGCCCCAGGGCGGTCTCATAAGCCTGCCGGGCGGCCTCCGGCTGGCCCAGGTGGCGATAGGCGTCCCCCAGGCCGGCGTGGGCCGTCGGCGCGTAAGGATCCAGGCTGAGAGCCTGCTGGAAGGTGCTCAAAGCCTCAGCGTAACGCCGGCGCTCGACCAGGGCATTGCCCTGGCCGATGTAGACGTCGGCGGCCTCCGGGGCGTCGCGCCGCGCCTCGAGATAGGTGCGCAGCGCCGCCTCGACCTGCCCACGCCGGAGCTGCACGGCCCCCAACCCAAGGCGGGCCGGCAGGCAATACGGGTCGACCTCCAGCGCCTGGCGGAAGGCCGACGCGGCCGCGTCGTTGGCCCCGAGGCCGAAGTGGACCTCGCCCAGACTGGCGTGGATGAGCGCCGGCTCCTGACCAGAGGTGAGCAGTTGCTCCAGCAGCGCCACCGCCTGCTCGACCTGGCCGCGCCGGGCGTGGAGGTGGGCCAGGCCGAGCTGGGCGGGAAGGTTGGCCCGATCCTGCTGCAAGGCGGCCCGATAGGCCTTCACCGCCGCCTCGTCGTCGCCCAGGCCGGCGCGCGCCGCCGCGATGCCCAGGAGCGCGTCCAGATCCGCCGGCTCCAGCCCCAGAGCCTGCTGGTAGGCGGCCACGGCCGCCACGTCGTTCCGCCGGGCCCGCTCCGCATCCCCGAGGCCGACCGAGGCCCGCGCCAGGGTGTCGTCTCGCTGCAAGGCAGCCTGGAACGCCTCGCGCGCCTCGTCGACGCGCCGCTGACGCAGGTGGATGGCGCCCAGGTCGGCGTAGACGGCGGCGATCTCCGGGTCATAGGCCTGGGCCTGCTCCAACGCCGCCTGCGCCAGATCCAGCTGGCCCAGGGCCAGGTAGATCTCGCCCAGCCCGTGATGGGCCGACGCCCGCTCGGGCGCCAGCTCCACCGCCCGGTTGAACGCCTCGCGCGCCTCCTCGTGGTGGCCCAACTCCCTGTGAATCCAGCCGAGGCCGTCGTAGGCGCCCGGCAACGATGGGTCCAGGGCCAACGCCTGCCGATAGGCGCGGAGGGCCTCCTGAGGCAGGCCGGCCCGGCGCTGTGCGTCGCCCAGTCCGCGCTGGTGGCCCGGGTCGTCGGGGGCCAGGGCGATGGCCGCGCGGAAGGCCGCGATCGCCTGGTCGGGCTGGCCGTGGCGGAGCCAGGCATGTCCGAGGCGGTTGTGCAGGATGGCGTCCTTTGGCGCCAGAGCCAGCGCCTCCTGGTAGACGCCGATCGCCTCGGCGACCTGGTCCATCTCCAGGTGAACCTGGGCCAGGCCAAGGAACGCCGGCACGTGGGCGGGGTCGCTGTGCAAGGCCCGCTGGAAGGCGGCCTCGGCTGCCGCGTAATCCTGGCGCGCCAGAGCCAGCTCCCCGAGGCCGACATGGGCCTGGGTGTGGCCCGGGTCGCCGGCCAGAGCGGTCTCGTAGGCGGTCTGCGCCCGGTCCAGGTCGCCCTGGCGGGCGTGCCAGCGGCCGAGGCCGTAGTGGGCTGCCGGCAGGTCGGGCTGCAACGACAGCGCCTTTTCGTAGGCGCTCAGGGCCAGCTCCGGCAGGCCGCGGGCGGCGTGCACGTTGCCTAAACCGGCGTAGGCCGGCGCGTGGGCCGGATCCTTCTCGATCGCCCGCTGGAACGCAGTGTTGGCCTCCGATAGCTCGCCCAGCCGCAGGTGGACCCAGCCGAGACCGGCATAGGGCGCCGGGCTGGTCGGGCTCTGGCGGATGGCCTGAGTGAACGCCTCGCGGGCCTCCTCCAGGCGACCCTGCACCTGGTAGATCGCCCCCAAGCCTGACTGGGCCGCCACGTTCTCCCGATCGAGGAGCAGCACCTCGCGGAACGCCTCCGTGGCCTCTTTGATCTGCCCGAGACGGATGTAAGCCTGGCCCAGGCCATTCTGCGAGATCGCGTCCGCCGGGTTCAGGGCCAGGGCCCGGCTGAACGCCTCCAGGGCGGCGGCGTCCCGGTGCAGCGCCAGGTACGCGAGGCCCAATCCCCGGTGGGGGGCCGGGTCCACGGCGTCGCGGGTTGCAGCCTCTTCGTAGGCGCCGATCGCCTCGTCGAAGCGGCGCAGCTCGCGCAATACGTCGCCCATCTCGGCGTAGGGAAACGGCTTATCGGCCATCAACCGCTGCGCCTTCTGGTAGTACGTCAGCGCTTGTGACGGCTGGTCGCGGCGGGCGTGGAGGTGGGCCAGGCCCAGGAGCGCGTCCGTGTTCTCCGGCTGGCGCTGGCGGGCCTGGGCGAATGCGCCCATAGCCCCCGCGAAGTCCCCTTCCTGCACCAGCACCTCGCCCAGGCCAATGTAGGCGGGTACGTTGTCCTCGTCGAGGTTGAGCACCTGGCGATAGGCGGCGATCGCCTGCTGTGGCTTCTCCAGGTGGCGAAAGACCTGGCCGAGCCCGAGAAACGACGCCAGATCGTCCCCCTGGAGGCGGACGGCGTCGCGGTAGGCGTTGAGCGCCTCGTCCGGCCGATGGAGAAGGCGCAGGGCGTGGCCCAGGCCGCGGTGCGCGGCGGGGTCCTTGGGCGTGAGCGTGGTCGCCCGGGCGTACGCCTCCGCCGCGGCCTCCGCCTTGCCGGCATCAAGATAGAGTCGGCCCAGCGCCTGGTGCGCCGCCGCGTGGTCCCGGTCGAGCCGGATCGTCTGCTCCAGAGCGGTCAGGGCCTCCTTCGGCTCGCCGCGGGAGAGGTGGAGCTGGCCCAGCCCGAAGTAGGCTTCGGCATTGGCCGGGATGAGGTCGATGACGGTGCGATAGGCGTTGAGGGCCGCCTCCGTCTCCCCTTGCTCCTGCAGGATGCCGCCGAGCTGGAAGTGGGCCGAGGCCTGCTGGGCGTCAAAGGCAATGGCCTTGCGGAAGGCGCCGACCGCCTCGGCCTGGTTGCCGGCTAGCTGCAAGGCCAGGCCCAGCTGGTACCAGGCCGACGCCTTCTCCGGTAGCCAGGAGATGACCTTCTGCAGCAACGCCACCGCCTGGCGCATCCCGGCCGGGCCCCGGCCCGGCCGCACCAGGTGGCGGGAGAGGCGCTCGAGGCCGGTGGCCAGCTGCTGGCGCAGGTGGACGCCCTCTGCCGGCAGGCCAGCCTCGGCCTTGAGGTAGCTGCTCGCGGCGTCGTCGAGCTGCCCACGCCGGGCCTGCCAGTCGGCCCGCAAGAGCTGCAGGATGGCCCGCCGCTCCGCCTCGCCGTCACCGGCCAGCCAGTTGCGACTCTCCAGCTGGCTGAGCGCCTCGAGAAGCGCCCCCTGCTCGGCCGCGCTGAGGTCTTCTTTCTGGGCCGGCCGCAAGACGGTCAACATCTTGTATCCACCCTGGCTGAGGTTGTCCTCCCAGTCGTCCAGGATGCGCAACAGGCCGCGCCGCAGATCCTCGCTATAGGCCAGGGACTCGACGAAGCGGGGAATGAGCCAGCGCCAGGCCTCAGACTCATCCTGCCAGAAGAGGAAGTCGGTCAGCTCGAGCACGGTCTTGACCCAGTATTCGTCCTGGCAACGAAGCTCCACCAGGTTGAGGGAGGCCTCGAGGCCGGCCAGGCGGGCGTGCAGCGCCTCAGTGGCGGCCTCGATGAGACGCAGGACGGCGCGCTGCGTGCGGTGCAGGTCGCTACGCAGGAACTCGCGCAGGAAGATCGCCGGCACATCGTGCAGGCGCGCGAGATCGGCGTGGACCGAGGCATAATCCCGCTCCAGGCGCTTCAGGAGCCCCTCCAGGTCGAAATCCTCGTCGTCCGCCGGCTGGAGCATGGCCCGGAGGATCTCCACGTCCCCGTTGGCCAGCGCCAGCGCGTAGAACGCCTCCTTGTCCGCCTGGGCCACCGTGTGCTGCAGATAGCGGTCCGTCATGCGCTGGGTGATCTGGTGGCCCGGGGCGCCGTCGCCGCTGTTGCCGGCGATGTCTTCGACGCGGGCGCCTGCCTTCCACATATCGCCGGCCTCGTTGATCGCCAGGGGAATGCCATGGGTGACCCGGCTGATCGTCTCCACGACGCTCGGCGGGGCAGGCCGCTCCGGCGCATGGGCCGCGAAGTAAGCCTGGATGTCCTGGATCGACAGCGGGTGCAGGTTGTAGGCCAGGAGGCGGCGCGGCGTGTCGTCGGCGTAGCCCTTGAAATACTCGCTGCCAAAGCGGCGGCTGCGCACGAGGTCGCTACGCCCGCTGAGGACCCAGAGGACCCGCGGCCCGGCGGCCTTGATGACCGCGCGTATCCAGATGTCGGTGCGATCAATGACCTCGTACGAGTCCAGCACGACCAGCAGCGGCTTCTTGGCGGCCACCTTCTCCAGGCCGCGGGCGAGGGCGTTGGCCAGTTGCTCGTTGGGGTTCAGGAAGTGATCGAAGTGATCGGGCTTGAGATGGGCGCGCAGGTAGGTCTCCAGGCTGGAGCGGATGCGAGCCGCCTGCTCGGCGCTCACCTTGACGCCGGCGTCGAGGAAGGTGCGCGCCAGGGCCTCGCCCGATTCGCCGATCATGGGCAGGCGCGAGCGAATGATCTTGGCGATAGCGGTCACTCCGAGCGCGCGCAGCGTGGCCAGCTCATCCCAATCGCCGGCGGAGGTCAACGCCTCGGCCACTTTGACGTCCGCCTCGGTGCGCGCCCGGAGCGCCTTGTTGTAGGCGGCGAACTGGCGGCCCCACTTCTGGCGGATGGCGGCAGCGTAGATCACCTTGAAGACGCTTTCCGCCGTCACATGCTCCCGGCCGACCTGGAGGCCGGGGAACTTCTTCCCCTCATCGTCCCAGTCGATCCAGAGCATCTGGAACTGGTTGCTGAGCGCCTTGTCTTCCTGGGCGATGTCGCGAAAGCGCTTGGCCAGCGTCGTCTTGCCCATGCCCCCATGGCCATAGAGCAGGACGACGTAGGGCAGCAGCTCCTGCGGCGGCGGCTTGAGGATCTCCGCCAGCGCGATGCGAAACTGCTTTTGTTCTTCGACGCGACCCAGGAAGAGTCTCCCGTCCACCCGTACGATCTGATCTTTCATTGCGTTACCCCCTGAGGCCCGGGCCGGATGCCCGCCGACTCGTGCGATGGGCTGACCGCGCAGCCAGCTTGCTGCCGGCATGAAGGCAGGACAACCGGGCGGACAGATGCCGCCAGAAAGCGGATTCCCGGTTTCCGTTACGAGAAAGGAGGGCCGTGACTGCCGAGGCGCCCGGTCGGTTGTCGGTACTGCTACGAGCTATCGTTCACAGTGTACCGGCTTCGCGCCCAAAGGACAATGGCCGAGGGCGTTCACGCCACGTTCACGCCCCAAAATCTGGAAATTTTAAGGTTCAAGGGCCACATTTGGTGGGGGGTGGCGTGCCGATCCCCGATCCCCGCCTTACTGACCACCCGACCAACTGACCAACCACCCAACTAACCACCCATCCCCCACCTGCGGTAAAATAACGCCCAGGAGGACACCCTATGCACGAGGCGCTCCAGGTAATCACGACGACGGCGACCCGGGACGAGGCCGAGGCGCTGGCGGCGGCGCTGGTCGAGCGGCGGCTGGCCGCCTGCGTCCAGGTCGTCGGGCCGATTCGCAGTATCTATCGCTGGGCGGGCGCGGTGGAGAGCGCGGAGGAGTGGCTATGCCAGATCAAGACGCTGGCCGCCCACTATCCGGCCCTCGAGGCGGCCATCCAGGCGCTGCACGCCTATGACGTGCCGGAGATCCTGGCCACGCCGATCGCGGCCGGCAGCGCGGCCTACCTGGGCTGGTTGCGGGACCAGGTCGGCGACGGTCCGGCCGGCGCGGCCTGAACGCGTTGCCGCCGAGGGTAGAGCCGGATGGAGTCCCGTTTCCTCTCCGAGCCGATCACCGTGCGCTATGACACACCGCCGCTCCTGACGAAGCGTCCGCGCTGCCCGGACGCCTTCGTCTGGCGCGACGAGACGCACGAGGTGGTCGAGCTGCTGGCCGAGTGGCACGACTACGGGCGCCGCGGACGTTTCGCCCGCAACATGCAGCCCCAGCACCTGCGGATCGCCGAGCAACGCGGCTCGTGGGGGGTGGGGCGCTTTTACTTCAAGGTGCGCACGCGCGACGATCGCGTGTTTGACCTTTACTACGATCGGGCGCCCCAGAGCGCGGACGATCGCCAGGGTCGCTGGGTCCTCTTCGTCGAGTGGTTTGCGCCGGCGGACCCGGCCGGCTAGGCGACGCCGCCTGGCCCGGGTGATTCGCATAGTCGACAGACCCAGGCCGGCGCGTGGGAGGTGAGATGCTCAGCAACGCGGCGCGAGTGCGCGCCTTTCACCGGGCCGTCGCGGCGGCGGCGCCGGATTGTCCCACAGCGCCGGATGGACCCCTGCTGGCGCTCCGGGAGACCCTGATCGACGAGGAGTATCGCGAGGTAAAGGCGGCCGCCAGTCGCCTGCGCGCCCGGTTGGTCGAGGGCCCGCTGCCGGGCACGGCCGTCGCCGAGCTGGCGCACGAGCTGGCCGACCTGCTCTACGTGACCTACGGCGCCCTGATCGCCTGCGGCGTGGACGCCGACGCCGTCTTCGCCGCGGTCCACCGGGCGAACATGGCCAAGGCCAGCGGGCCGCGCCGGGCGGACGGCAAGCAGATGAAGCCCGCCGGCTGGCAGCCGGCCGACGTGGCCGCTGTCGTGGCCGCGATGTGCGCCGAGGCGGCATGACGGGCGTGGAGCGCCACCCGGGCGTAAAATGGGGCCGGCGCCGCCCGGCCGCCGGGCGGGTTGAACGCGACGGCCACTCGCACTTCCGCGGGTAGGGAGACGACGCATGGCAACGCTGGATATCCTCGTGATTGGCGATGGCGGGCGTGAGCACGCCCTGGTGTGGAAGCTGGCGCAGTCGCCCCACGTCGGACGGCTGTTCGCCGCCCCGGGGAACGGGGGCACGGAGGGCCTGGTCACCAACGTCCGGATCTCGGCCGAGAACATTGACAACCTGCTCGGTTTCGCCCGGCGCCAGGGGATCGACCTGACCATCGTCGGGCCGGAGATCCCGCTGGCTGCCGGCATCGTGGACATCTTCCACGGCGCCGGCCTACGCATCTTTGGGCCGACGCGGCGCGCCGCCATGCTCGAATCCTCCAAAGCGTTCGCCCGGGCCTTCATGGACGAGGCCGGCATCGCCGGCGCCGCCTACCGCGTCTTCGACGACTACCAGGCAGCCCGCCGCTACGTCCGGGCGCTGCCCCTGGACAGAGGCGTCGTGGTCAAGGCCAGCGGCCTGGCAGCGGGCGAGGGGGTCCTCATCTGCGACAATGTGCCCATGGCCGAGATCGCCCTGCGCGACATCATGATCGAGCGCCGGTTCGGCCACGCGGGCGACGAGGTGGTCATCGAGGAGCGCCTGGCCGGCCCGGAGCTGTCCGTGCTGGCCTTCACCGATGGCCAGACGGTGGTGCCCATGCTGCCGGCACGCGACCATAAGCGCGTCTTCGCCGGCGACCTGGGGCCCAACACCGGCGGCATGGGCGCCTACGCCCCGCCCGCAGACGTGGACGCGACGCTGCTCGAAGAAGTCGGCCGCACCGTCCTGGAGCGGGCCGTGCACGGCATGGCGGCGCGCGATCTGCCCTACGTGGGCGTGCTCTACGCCGGCCTGATGCTCACCGACGACGGCCCGCGGGTGCTGGAATTCAACTGCCGGTTCGGCGACCCGGAGACGCAGGCCATCCTCCCGTTGCTGGACGGCGACCTGGTCGAGATCATGCTCGCCTGTCTGGACGGGACGCTGGCGCCCGATCAGGTCCGCCGCCATCCTGGCGCGGCGGTCACGGTGGTCATGGCGGCCTCCGGCTACCCCGGTCCCTATCCCAAGGGGCTGCCCATCGAAGGGCTGGACCAGGTGCCGGAGGACGTTCTCCTCTTCCATGCCGGCACCCGTCGGGAACACGGCCGGCTCTACACCACCGGCGGCCGCGTCCTGGCGGCGACGGGTCTGGGGGACGACGTGGCCCAGGCCGCGCAACGGGCCTATGCCGGCATCGCCCCGATTCGCTTCTCGGGCGCCCACTACCGCGACGACATCGGTCGAACCGCCACACCCTAAGGGTGCTC